>NZ_QTUM01000039.1:0-6775 GCF_003435615.1 Catenibacterium sp. AM22-6LB | reverse complement strand
AGAAAAGAAAACAAACTAATTAAGTGACGAGGGTTGTATAGACCCTCGTTTTATTATAGAGATTATGGTATTATTGAAGAGACGAAAGAAGGACATCAATATGAAATATGATTATCTAGTAGTAGGATCAGGTCTTTATGGCGCAATCTTTGCGCATGAAGCCAATAAGAGAGGAAAGAAGGTTCTTGTCATTGATAAGAGACCTAATATTGCCGGAAACATCTATACAGAAGAAGTAGAAGGCATCAATGTACATAAGTATGGTGCCCATATCTTCCATACTAATAATAAGGAAGTATGGCAGTATATTACTCAGTTTGCAGAATTTAACAGATTCACTAACTCACCAGTTGCAAACTATAAGGGAGAACTTTATTCTCTTCCATTCAACATGTATACATTCAATAAGATGTGGGGAGTAGTGACTCCTGAAGAAGCAGCTGCCAAGATTGAAGAACAGAGACAGGAAATCAAGGGAGAACCAAAGAACCTTGAAGAACAGGCTATTTCATTAGTTGGTAGAGATATCTATGAAAAGCTCATTAAAGGCTATACAGAAAAACAATGGGGAAGACCATGTAATGAACTTCCATCATTCATCATCAAGAGATTACCAGTAAGACTTACTTTTGATAATAACTACTTCAATGCGTTATATCAGGGTATTCCAATGGGTGGATATACAAAGATGGTAGAAAACATGCTTGAAGGTATTGAAGTAAGATTGAATACAGATTATCTAGAAAACAAGGAAGAATTAGATAGTTTAGCAGATAAGGTTGTTTATACAGGACCTATCGATGCATACTTCAACTATAAGCTAGGAACACTAGAATACAGATCAGTCAGATTTGAAACAGAAGTATTAGATAAGCCAAATTTCCAGGGAAATGCGGCAGTAAACTATACAGATGCCGAAACACCTTGGACAAGAATTATTGAACATAAGTGGTTTGAATTCGGTACACAGCCAAAGACTGTTATCAGTAGAGAATACAACTCTGAATGGAAGCTAGGAGATGAACCATACTATCCAGTCAATGATGAAAAGAATGGTGCCTTATATGCAGAATATAAGAAGCTAGGAGAAGCTGAAACTAAAGTCATCTTTGGTGGAAGACTTGGAGAATATAAGTATTATGATATGGATGCAGTTATCGCAGCTGCATTAGCTAAAGTAAAAGAGGTATTTGAATAATGAAGAATTTAATATCTATTATTATTCCTGTATATCGTGGAAATCCTGTTTATTTCAATAAGACAATCGAAAGCTGTTTGAATCAGACTTATCAAAATGTAGAAGTGATTGTTATTGATAATGGATGTAATGATGCGTTGCAGGATACTTTAAGTGAATTAAATAATAAAGATAATGTGACAGTTGTAAAGAATTCTAAGAGCGGTGTATGTTCTGGTAGAAACTTAGGTGTAAAAACAGCTAAGGGAGACTATATTATGTTCTTAGATGCAGATGACTGGATTGAAAGTAATGCCTGTGAAATACTATTAAATCATGCAGTAGAAGCAGAGGCAGATTGTGTGATTTGTAATTATAGTAGAGACTATAGTGATCATAGTGAAAAGATGCTTCACTATATTAGAGATACAATGTATAAGGACTGGAAGGATTATTTAAAGGATCTATTAAATGTACAGGCAGGTGTAGGATTTTGCTGGGGTAAACTTATTAAGGCTTCTACTATTGAAAATGTATTATTAAATGAAGAATTAAGCTTAGCTGAAGATGCAGAATATTGTGCACGTGCCTCACAGAACTGGAGTGTTATTGCAGCTGATGAACATCCTTTAGTTCATTATATATTCAATGATCAATCTGCAGTACGTAAGTTTGATATAGCTTATGCAGATAAATTCCTCTTATCTATGAAAGCAGTAGAAGAAGACTTAAAAGATGTCATGGTAGAAGATAAGAATATAGAAACATTATTCTATAACTTTGTAAGTTATCATGTATTACTTATTTTAGTGAATTATTGTGCACATCCACAAAATAAAGATAAATCGATGTCTTCTTTAAATACATTAATGAAGAATGATTTATTTAAACGTGCTATAAAGAACTCTAACTATAATGGTATGTCTATGACACGTAAAGTACCATTATGGTTCTTAAAACATAAGATGAATAGATTCGCATTACTTGTAGGACAAGTAAGACAGAAACAGTTTTCTAAGAGTAAATAAGGAGTAAGTTATGAAAGTACTAGTATTTGGAATTACAGATAATCCAGGTGGTATGGAAGCAGTTATTATGAATTACTATCGCCATCTAGATCGTACACATGTACAATTTGATTTCTTATGTAATACAGAAATAGTCGCTCATGAACAAGAGATATTAAGCTTAGGTGGTACTATTTACCGTATTCCTGCAAGAAGTAAGGATAGAAAAGCATTCTCTGAAGCTTTAGAAAACTTCTTTAAGACGCATGCTTCTGAATATAAAGCTATCTGGTTTAATACATGTTCTCTTGCGAATATTGATTATCTTAAGAAGGCTAAACAGTATGGTATCCCTACACGCATTATTCATTGTCATAATGCGGCTAATGGAGATAGTTTTTTAAGAGGATGTTTACATAAGTTTAATAGAACACAGATTAGAAAATATGCAACAGATTTCTGGACATGTTCAGAAGATGCCAATGAATGGTTCTTTGGTAAGAACGCGGTATTACCTAACTATAAATTGATTAACAATGCGGTAGATGTGAACTTCTTTAAACCAAATGAAGAAATCAGACAATCTATAAGAGAAGAACTTCATGCAGGAGATAAGATTGTATTAGGTCATACAGGAAGATTCCATTTCCAGAAGAATCATCCATATCTATTAAAGGTATTTAATGCGTTGGATCATAGATATCCTGGTAAGTATATGTTGATACTTATTGGAGATGGTGAAGATAAAGAAGCATTAAAGAACCAGGTAAAAGAATATGGTATTGAAGAAGATGTAAAGTTCTTAGGTATCAAGAGTAATGTGAGTGATTATATCCAGGCAATGGATCAATACATCTTCCCTTCTCGTTTTGAAGGGCTAAGTGTCGCATTATTAGAAGCAGAAGCCAATGGCCTACCATGTATGATCTCTGATACTATTTCTCGTGCCTCTATTGTGAATGATAATGTGAAGATGCTTCCTATTACAGATGAAGCAATCACCCAGTGGGTAATTGCGATTGAAGAAGCATCTCATCAATCTAAACATTTCAATATCGAAGCATTTGAAAAACGTAATCTAGAAATAAATACAGAAGCTAAGAAGATGCAGGATTTCTTCTTATCACTATAAACCTTCGTGAGAAGGTTTTTTTAATGTCTAAATATATTTTTTTATACCTATATATGTCATTTTATGTCACGTTGGATGATTCTTTGTGTGAAATTATGTTAAAATATTTTCATATTATATAAGAGGAAGGGAGATATATATGAACAAAAAGTTGATTACAAGTTTTGTAAGTGCAGCGCTTGTTTGTTCGATGGGCATATCTGGTGTAAGCGCAGTTACTCCAGTACCAACTATGCACAACAACAATCAAGTCACTGCAGCATCAATGAGTCGTTCTATAGCTGATTACAAGAAGATTGAAGGCATTAACGATCAGACTGTATTAGGTGCAGATTTTACTCATTACCAGCAGGATTTGGAATGGGGTAAAACGTACTACAATTACAAGAGCGTCAAAATTGATAATCTATTTAAGTTTGTACAGGGACAGGGAATTAATACGATTTCTGTCAAGGTTGCAGTTAATCCGGACACATCAAGTGATAAAACTAAATGTTATACACTAGATAGTGCTATCAAAACAATTAAAGCAGCTAAAGAAGCAGGCTTAAAAACAAACATCACATTATTCTATTCTGATGATGTTACTTATGCAAATAGTCAGCAATTACCTGCAGGATGGACTCAGGATAATGCGGTAGAAAAGGCAACAGACTATACTAAGGAAGTACTTGATACTTTAAGTAAGAATGATGCTTTACCTACTATGATGACTATTGGAAATGAAGTGAATTATAATTTCCTTGGTCTAACTGAAGGCGGAGGATGGGATGGCTTTGTCGCAATGGCTACCATCTCTAAACTTATTAATGAAAAAGGTGTTAAAACAGCTTTAAGTTTTGCAGCACCTGATGATGCTGAAGGTATTCAGTATGTGATTGAAAAGCTAGGTTATGCCAGCGTAGACTACAGCTATTTAGGTGTTAATCTTTATGCTGATCGTAATGGTATTAATGATTATGTTAAAACGTTACGTACTACAGTAAAAGAAAAGGCAGCAGATAAGCAATTAATTGTTTCTAACATCAAGTTCCCACGTCAGAATGCTGATGAAACAGCATCTACTGAAACACAGGCAGAAAGCATCTATAACTTATTAAGTGCTTCTATTAGTGATAGTAATGCAGGTGGTTTAATTTACGATGAAGCTGAATATGTAGGAAGCTGGAATGGTTTCTTTAATGAACAGGGACTTGCACAGACTTCTCTTGCAGTATTTGGTTTTGCACAGGGTTGGAATATTGATATTGATTCATACAGAGATCCTTATGAATATGGTGATGATACTGGTTTAAAGGAAAAGAAGGTCACTATTAATAAGATTTCTAATATGTCTGAATCTACAATCAGAGGTGTAGATGTTGGATCATATGTAGCACTTACTAATGCAGGTGTTAAATATTATGATTATGATGGCAAAGAACAGCCATTAATGAAAATCTTAAAGGATAATGGTGTTAACTATATCCGTTTAAGAATCTGGAATGATCCATACAATGAAAAAGGTGAAACATACGGTGGTGGAGATAGCACTGTAGATAATGGATTAAAGATTGGTAAAGAAGCAACTAAGTATGGTATGAAGGTGCTTGTTGACTTCCATTATTCTGATTTCTGGGCAGATCCTGCAAAACAGATTCTACCAAAAGCATGGCAGAAGGATGCTAATGATCCAGATAAGATGTGTGAAAATATCCATGACTTCACTAAAGATACTTTACAGAAATTTAAAGATGCAGGTGTTGATGTAGGTATGGTACAGGTTGGTAATGAAATTACCAAAGGTATGGCTGGTATTCATAATAAAGACAGTAATAATTCTGTTTGGAAAAATGAATCTCAGTATTCTGTATTAGACCGTTATTTAAATGCAGGTTCTAAAGCAGTACGTGAAATTCTTCCAGATGCTTTAGTTACATTACATATTGAAACACCTAATCGTCAAATTTATTCTATGATCATGGATGCATGGGAAAAAGGAAATGTAGACTATGATGTTTTAGGTTCTTCTTATTACCCATTCTGGTGGAATACACCTGATATGTTAAGGGATGTACAGACTCTTGCAAAAGAAAGAGGAAAGCTATTTGCGGTTATGGAAACTGCATGGGTTAACAGCTATGAAGATGGTGATGGTACACCAAACTCTATCGGCTCTGATTATGGACTTTATCAGTATGAAATTGGTCCTCAGGGTCAGGTAGATGAATTAACTGATATGTATAAGGTTCTTACTGAACAGGATAACGGTTTAGGTGGCTTCTATTGGGAGCCAGGATGGATTCCAGTGAAAGCCGGATGGACTAACTGGGAGTACAATAAAGAAGTCGCTGATAAGTATGGTACTGGATGGGCTTCTAAGGGTGCTGTAGGTTATGCTCCAGACGATGAGATGTATTATAATGGTCAGCCTTCATGGGGTGGATCAAGCTGGGATAACGCAACATTATTTGATATCCAGGGTAATGCACTACAGTCATTAAAGTTCTATAAAGATTCAGTGTCATTAGGTAAGGTTCAGACTACAAGAATCAATATCGTGAATAAAGAAAAAGAAGTTCTTAAGACTGAATATGTAAATGTAAATGTTGGTGATACAAAGACAATTACACTTCCAAAAGTTGATGGTTATTATGCATCAAAAGGTAACTATAACTATACAGTAAAAGGTGATACTGATGGTGTTAAGACAGTTACAGTCACTTATAATCATTCTACAGAAGCTAATCTAGTTTACGTGGATGGTGATTGGTACTTAATGCAGGATGGACAGGTTGTACATGAAACTACTCTTGCACAGGTTAATGGAACAGGTACTTGGTATTATGTAGAAGATGGTAAACTCAACTGGAATTATACCGGTTTAGTAAAATACTATAGTACTTGGTATTATGTTCAGAATGGTGTTCTTGACTGGAACTACAATGGCTTAATCTACTACAATAATACTTGGTATTATATTGAAAACGGTAGAGTAAATACAAACTACAACAATCTAGTAAAATACAATGGTAACTGCTATTATGTTCAGAAAGGTAAGATTGACTGGTCAGTGAATACATTATCACAGGTTAATGGTGAAGGAACATGGTATAAGGTAACTAATGGACAGTTAGATTGGAACTATACAGGACTAACTAAGTATTTCAGTACTCAATACTATATTCAAAATGGTGTTCTTAACTGGAACTACAACGGCTTAATCTACTACAATAATACTTGGTATTATATTGAAAACGGTAGAGTAAATACAAACTACAACAATCTAGTAAAATACAATGGTAACTGGTATTATGTTCAGAAAGGTAAGATTGACTGGTCAGTGAATACATTATCACAGGTTAATGGTGAAGGAACATGGTATAAGGTGACTAATGGACAGTTAGATTGGAACTATACAGGATTAGTTAAGTATTACAGTACATGGTACTACATTCAAAATGGTATTCTTGACTGGAA
>NZ_QTUM01000038.1:0-22601 GCF_003435615.1 Catenibacterium sp. AM22-6LB | reverse complement strand
TTCTAATCATTTTTAAGCGCCTTTTTATTTAATGTCCTTGACACGGGGTCCACATTAGAGATCACTAATCTCTTTTTTTTGTATATCTGTAAGTGTTTACTTAGGAGTTATCGATAAAAACTTAGTGATATTCGTAAATATCACTATTTAATTTAGAGAAGTATCTAAAATATAAGTAAAAGTTATGAGAAAATAATGTAACTGTAGCGCTTTTTGTTTCTATAGGTTATCGAAAATGGTATAATAGTGCCAAGAGGTGACGCTTAAAAATGGATATTAATAAAAAATATGAGCAATGGTTAAATTATGAAGGCATGGACGCTTCATTAAAGGCAGAACTTGCCGGAATGACAGAAGAACAGAAGGAAGATGCTTTCTATAAGAATCTTGAATTCGGTACAGCAGGTATGCGTGGTATTTTAGGTGCAGGTACAAACCGTATGAACATTTATACAGTTCGTAAAGCAAATATGGGATTTGCGAAATATGTAGCTAATTTACCAGAAGGTAAAGAACGTGGAGTGGCAATCAGTTATGATAATAGACATATGTCATATCGTTTTGCGATTGAATCTGCAAAGATTCTCGCAAAGTTTGGTATTAAGTCTTATATCATGGAATCTTTAAGACCTACTCCAGAATTATCTTTCGCAGTACGTTATTTAAAATGTGCAGGTGGTATCATGATTACTGCTTCTCATAACCCTAAGGAATATAACGGTTATAAAGTATATGATGATACTGGTTGTCAGTTGATCCCTGAATGGGGTGATATTGTTGTTGATTATGTAAATGAAATTGATGACGAATTAGAAATCGAACAGATCAGTGATGAAGAAGCTTATCCATTCATTACATGGGTAGGAGAAGAAGTAGATGAAGCTTATTATAAAGCTGTAATGGGTATTGAAATCAATCCTGGACTAGATAAGTCTGATTTCAAGATTGTTTATTCACCACAGCATGGTGCAGATAACATCCCTGTAAGAACATGTTTAAAGAGATTAGGTTATGATATTGTGCCAGTACTTGCACAGTGTGCACCTGATCCAGATTATACAAATACTAAGTCTCCAAACCCAGAAGTAGATGCTTCTTATGAATTAGCTATTAAGCTTGCGAAAGAAGTAGATGCTGATGTAGTCGCAATTACAGACCCAGATGGTGATAGACTTGGTGTTGTCGCAAAACACAATGGTGAATATGTATTAATGAGTGGTAACCAGAGTGCTGCTGTATATCTTGAATATATCTTATCTCAGAGAAAAGAGAAGGGTACATTACCTGATAATGCAGTTATGTATAATACTATTGTTACAAGTGATCTTGGTGAATTAGTTGCGAGAAACTATGGTGTTGATGTTGAAAAGACATTAACTGGATTCAAGTTCATTGGTGATAAGATCAGAAAGTATGAAAAGACTCATGAAAAACAGTTCATCTTTGGTTATGAAGAAAGCTATGGCTGTGTTGTAGAAGACTTCGTAAGAGATAAAGATGCTGTACAGGCTGTATTACTTGCTGCTGAATGTGGTAACTACTATAAGAAACAGGGTAAGGATCTTATTGATGTATTGAATGAATTATATGCTAAGTATGGTACATTCAAAGAATCACAGATTGCCTTAGCTAAGGCTGGTGCTGCAGGTGCTGCACGTATTAAAGAAATGATGGATACTTTAAGACAGGATAAGCCTACTGAAATTGGTGGCGTAAAGGTTGTATTAAGTGAAGATTATGCAACAAGTGAACGTTCTGATGGCACTACAATTGACTTACCTAAGTCAAATGTATTAAAGTATTATCTAGAAGATGGTTCTTGGATTGCTGCTAGACCTTCTGGTACAGAACCTAAATGTAAATTTTATTTCTCAATTAAGGGTAAAGATGCGAAGGATGCTGCTGATAAGACAGAAGTATTCCATAAGGCAATGATGGAATTAATTGGTGAATAACTCATATGGGGGCTCTATCTTCGATAGAGTCCTTTATTATTTGGAGGTGTAAAATGTATAAATTATTAGTTGTAGAAGATGAAGTACTGATTAGAGATATTATTAAAGAATATTTCGCAACAAGAGATTATGAAGTCATTGAAGCTGTAGATGGTTATGATGCTTTAGAAAAAGTGAATCAGGATATTGATATGGTTTTACTTGATATTATGATGCCAGGAATGGATGGGTATGAAACATGTAAGAAGATCCGTGAAAAATATGATATGCCTATTATTTTTATCAGTGCTTTATCTGAAACTGATAATATGTTAGATGGTTATCATGTAGGTGCAGATGATTATATTACTAAACCATTTAAACCTTCTGTTTTATATGCGAAATGTCAGGCTATTTTAAATAGAAGCAAGAAGACAGAAAAAGAAGAGAAAGAAACAATCTGGCTAGATGAAAGTAAGCATCTCATGTATGTGGATGGTGAAGCGGTAGCACTTCCTAATAAAGAGTATTTATTGATGGAGTTATTTCTAAATAATAAGAATCAGTTATTTACTCGTTCTCAGATTTTAAATAAGGTCTGGGGTTATGATTATTATGGTGATGGACGTGCTGTAGATACTTATATTAAGAAACTAAGAAAAAAGTTAGGTGTACATTCACATCGTATTCAGACTATTATGAAGGCAGGTTATACATATACGGATGAAGAAGACTAAATGGTCTTTTGGACTTGTACAGCGTACTTTCTTCTTAATGTTGTTTGTATTTGTAATTATTCTAGGACTTATGTCCTTACAAGGTATTACAGAATACAAGGAACGTCTTATTAGTTCAACTTACGATGCTTCACTCACTTCAG
This sequence comes from Catenibacterium sp. AM22-6LB, assembly GCF_003435615.1. Taxonomy (NCBI): domain Bacteria; kingdom Bacillati; phylum Bacillota; class Erysipelotrichia; order Erysipelotrichales; family Coprobacillaceae; genus Catenibacterium; species Catenibacterium sp. AM22-6LB. The sequence continues at coordinate 19,787 of NZ_QTUM01000038.1, read as the reverse complement.
GAATACAGAGTATTTATCAAACAGAATATTCATTAGATAATAAGAATATGACTAAATATTTAAAGAATTACTATCTAACCAATGAAGGTATGTCTGCAATTGTTGATAGTGATAATAATATTAAGTCATTTGTGAGTAGTGCTTCTTTACATGTATCTCAATTATGGATTCTTGATGAAAATAAGAGTCAAGAAATCATGGTAGATATATCTGAAAATAATTTAGTAAAGAAAATCAATGAATATATGATTGCCCATCCGGATGAGAATTATGAAGTAGTTATAGGTGGTGTACAGTCTAAAAAGAAACAATATTATATTAATAATGATAAACAAGAAGTTGAATACTATACATCAATGGATACAACAGGTATTCATCCTGCTTATCTTGCGATTAATGGCAAGGTGTTACTTAATAACTCACATAAATCATTGAAGAAATATAAAGTATCCTGGTATATGTCAGAAAGATGTTTTTATGAAAGAAATGGTTCAAGCGGTGGAAGAGAGTTTACGGATTATAAGAAGTTAAAAAAGGCCTTAGAGAAACAGATTAAGAAGATTGATAGTATTGAATATGCAAGAGGATCTGATTATGTGCATTCTAAGAGTATTAATGTAGGTGATGGTACAATGACTATTGTGCTTTCAGAACTTAATCAAGAAATCTCTTCTGTATCAAATACAAGTGGTGTAAAAGGTTATTTTGTATCAGCAAGCTTTATACCAAAATTAACTAAAAGAGCGGCTGTGAACTATTTTGAACATTCCTGGTATATTTATATTATTGTGCTCTGGTTAAATGTTGTGATTTCTATTGTAATCTCACATATGATTACTAAACCATTAAGACATGTATCAGAAGTTACAAGTGAAATTGCGAAAAATGATTTTAGTGAGAAGTTCTTAATTACACGTCATGATGAAATAGGACAGTTAGAAAACAATATTAATATCATGAGTACGAACTTAGAGAATACAATCAATCAGCTTACAGAACAATTAGAACATGTCCAAAGACTTGAACATACAAGAAAACAGTTTATTGCGAACTTCACACATGAGATCAAAACACCTCTTGGTATTATTGCCGGTTATTCTGAATTATTAGAAGATGCCACTTCGCAGGAATCAAGAGAAAAATATATTTCTATCATCAATGAACAGATAGAGCGTATTAATGGAATTGTACTCACAATGTTGGAACTTTCACGTTTAGAGTCAGGTAAGATTGAACTCAATAACTATTATGTTTCATTATCTGAATTAGTAGAAGAAGTTATAGATGACTTTGAATATGAATTAGAAAAGAAACAACTTCATGTAGTAAAGGAATATGAAGAAGTAGATTTAGATTGTGATCCTATTCAGATAGAAAGAGTCATTAACAACCTCACATCTAATGCGATTAAACATACCGAAGAACATGGTACAATCACATATCGTATTATGAAGCATCGCTTTGAGATAGAAAATGAAGGACATCATCTCTCTCAGGAAGAGATGGAATCTATCTGGGAAGCCTATATTTCTAAGGATCAAGGTGGAACAGGACTCGGTCTTCCTATCGTAAAAGCGATATTAGAGAGACATGGATATCATTTTGGAGTAGAAAATACAGAAAAAGGTGTTCTATTCTACTTTGAATATTGATATAATAAGGCAAGTAGGGAATGGGTGATCTTATGAAACTAAAAAGAGTACAGTTTTTTATGTCTAAACAAAGTTATCTAGCTAGTCTCCTTGCGATTGCAGCATTAGTCTGTTATTTCATAGGTTACGCCTCAATTGCGATTATTCTGACTATCGCGATTATTATTTGTTTAGTTATTTATTTTATTCTTGGTCTCGTTTATTGGAGATGCCCTTATTGTCATAACTACCTTCCCACAAAAGATGCAGGTAGTTTAACAGTGTGTCCCCATTGTCAAAAAGAATTATTTAGAGATGAAGAAAACAATACTGTAGAAAAATAAAAGACTGATATCACTTATGTGATATCAGTCTTTTTCTATAAGTAAATAGCTTTATTGATGTGAAGATAGTAGATAATAGGCTGTACATCTGTATGGAATACTTCTTTAAGTACTTTAGAGTAATAAGACAACTGTGTGCGATGGAGATCTTTAAGTGTTTCATCACTATTATCTTTTGATACTCTATCTGTCTTATAGTCTAATACATAAACCTTATTGTCTTTTATAAAGACTAAGTCAAATATACCATTGATGATTAATCCATTTTCATCTTTATATCTAAATTGTTTTTCCTGGTAAATTTGATCTGCATCTTTAATCAATTGATATGTATCACTATTGATAAAATCATTGATATGAGGAAGATAGTTGTTTAAGATCTTGAGTCCTTCCTCATCAAACATCTGATTCTTATAAAGTGATTCAATCAATTTCTGAGGATCATCATCTTTGAAATTAAAGTAGCTCAATAAGTTATGTACGAGTGTTCCTCTATCTGTCGCTAGATAGTGAGTTTCTTCATTGCTGAAATCAAAGTGAGTTTCATCACTCTTCATTTCTTCCATACTTGTGACCGCAATGCTACGTGGTTCAACAGGATATGGATATTCAAAATCATAATACTTCTTGTAGGCACGATATTGGTTCTCTATCTTTATTTTCGCATAAGGTGGAATACGTTGTACTGTTTCACTGCTATCTAGTATTGTGCAATGGAAACGCGCTAACTGAGTATCTTTATTATCTAGTTCTTTAAAAGAAGAACAATCTAATGAAAGATAAGGTCTGATTTCAGGAATTAGTATCTTAATATCATTTTGGAAGTCTTTATGTCTTAATAAAGCCATAAGAACCCAGCTTAAATAATTGTTTGTAGAACGCATGGCGAGATTATATACAACACCCTGCCCCTTCTTTAGAGTAGGGTCTGTATCATTGGCCTGTACCTGACGGGCAATAGAAATGATTTCTTCTTCATCCTTGATTGTACCAGTTAAGATCAGTTTCTTTTCTGCACGTGTTAAGGCAACATAAAGAATACGCATTTCTTCATTCACAGTTTCTTGACGAATGAATATCTTCAACATCTTTGAATAAGGATGCTCATACTTACATACAATATTTCCAAATGAAGATTCTTCTAGCCTACATACACTTCCTGCTACTCCATCATGCTGAGATATGATAATGTCGGCTTTTTCATCAGAATTATTAAATTTCTTCTGCATTGCACTCACAAAGACGACTGGAAACTGTAATCCTTTAGACTTATGAATAGTCATGAACTCTACTGCATCATTTTCATCACTCGCAATAAATCCAGGTGCTTGGTTAGAAGAAGAATCTAATAGTTCTAAGTAATCCTTTAAATAAGGATATTCTTCATTAGTACGGAATGTTTCTAATAGAATATCTAAGTTTGCGCTACGTTGTTCACCATTCATTAACTGAGATACAAAAGCCTGGTATCCTGTTTCTTTTAAACATTTCTTTAATGTTTCATAAGGTGAAGATGTCATGGCTGTATTTCTTAAATCATCAAATACTTCTAAAAAATGAAGTACTTTATTATTGGTATGATGTGTGAGGTTGATATAGAGAGGATCATCTGCATCTCTGATTTCTAATAACTCATTCTCAGTAAAATGAGAAAATAAGAAGTTATTATGTAATACAGATAACATCGCAATATCATCATATGGATTAACTAAAGCCTTTAATAATGTCATCATACTAATGACTTCATTAGACTCAAACAAACCACTTGATAAAGTAATATTTGCAGGAATATGATAACGTTCAAAAACCTTCTTATAGGTAATAAATTCAGTTGTAGCACGCATCAGTACCGCAAAATCATGATACTTATAATCTGTAACCTGCCTCATTTGAATGATTTTCTGAGCAACCATATGTGCTTCCACTTCAGACTTTGTATATTCTTCCTGATTATTATAAAGAGAAATAAGTATATCTGTATCAAAATCATGATTTTTTTCTAGTTCAGGGAGTGTTGTACCCTTTGCATCAAAATCATATCTTAAAATCGCATTATCACCATGGATATACTCTAAACCACCTACAGAACTATCCATAATACAATCAAAAATATAATTAACACTGTCTAATACAACCTTTTCAGAACGATAGTTATACTTTAAATCAATACGAATATTTGTATCGTATTCTGTCATTTCTTCTAGTTTAGTGAATGTATCAAACTTATACTGGAAAATAGAAGGATCAGCCTGTCTAAAGCGATAAATAGACTGCTTCATATCACCGACCATAAACATTGGAATATGTTCATCATAGTTCGCAATCTTTAAGACAAGGTTTTCTTGCATTTCATTGGTATCTTGATACTCATCCACCATGATTTCCTTTAATGTATGATTCAATCTTTCTACAACTGGAAGATCAGGTTGCAACAGTCTTGTCGCATATTCTTCTAGATCATGGAAGTCTAATTCATTTCTAGCCTTCTTTGCTTCACTATAATCTTTATTGAACTGATCTAATAGTCCATCTTTACCAAGTAAGAATTCAATATCTTTAAAAGAATAATCAAGATACTTTTTCAATTCTTCTGTTGAAGTATAAGATAAAAACTTCTTTAATTTTGAAAGAGGATCAGTGACATTTCCTTTTAACTTTGTATATTGTTTCTTAACAGAATCATCTACACCTAATTCACTCCATTTAATACTTGCCATTTCTAACTTTTGAGATAGTAAACTATTTAATGTATCAAAGGTAAGAGGTCTATTTAAGGCATCATAGAGATCAGAATAATAATCATATAATGCAGTGGCAGGTGCAGGTTTTTTCGCATTTTCAACAGTTTCAAAGAAATAAGTAATATCATGCTTTTCACAGAAGCGATATAAAATATTATAGGCACTTAAACTTTTAAGACAGCAGTCTCTATATAATTGAGTCATACCGTCTAGAATAGGCATGTTTCTAGAAAGATTAAAATCATAATATCTTTCATGAACTTGATCAAGGAAACGATGGAAATCTACAAAAGAATTGGTGATATTCTGGAAGTCTATTAAAGTCTTCTTTAAATCATCAAAGTTATTTTTTGTGTTATGACGATAAGCATAATCCTTGAAATCTGGATCTTCTATCCATTTCTCTAAACACTGATCTAGTACTTGGTCTTTAATTAAATCAGGTGAAGGGTTCACCTTAAATCCTGGCATCACACCAATTAAATAGCCATATTTCTCTAATAGTGTCTTACAGAAACTATCAAATGTAGTGATATAGGCATGAGGGAGTAATTGAATCTGTTCTTGAATATGTCTCAATGTTTCTTCATCATGATTAGCTAAAGCTTCTTCATGCAGAGACACATTCAATCTTTGTTTCATTTCATTTCCTGCTGCTTTAGTAAAAGTTAATACTAGGAATTGATCCATTGAATAATGATCATTCACAATCAAACTAATTAAACGGGCTACAAGAATTCTTGTCTTTCCTGAGCCGGCAGGAGCACTGACAAGAATAGTCTTTCCTCTTAAATCAATTGCAGCCTGTTGTTCTTTATTGTATTTAGGCATTCTTGTCATCTCCTTTTAGTTTCTTATACATATCTTTCGCAATCATTCTATTTTCATTTTCAAATACATCAAATAAGCATACTGACTTATAAGGACAGTAAGTACATGGATAAACCTTAAAATCACTGTCTGGCTGGGCACCATCTGTTAAGGTAGGATGGATAGGAATTAATCCAGCATGAATCTTTTTATATAGTTCAGAAATATGCTTTTCCACATATTCCATAATTGAATCTAGTTCATCAGGAGAAATAACCTTTGCGCTATTTGCATATTCTCCAGACTTCTTTACCTTAACAGGCGCAACTAATTCAGGTGTAGATCCGAGTCCTTTTACAGAATTAGTAGATCCATCATCCACCATATAGCCTTCCATACGATATTCTTTTAATACATCCTCATCGCTAAGCGCATAACTTGTATCACGTGTTAGTATTCGTTTCTTCATATTAAAGTACAACATGCCAGCACGATCCTTATTCTCCTGTTTACATAACATATCTAGATAAACAAGCATTTGAATATTAAATCCTTGCATCGCAAGATTTAAATCAATTTCTTTATTGCTGGATTTATAATCTACTATACGTGCATAATTTTCAAATTCATCTACTCTATCAATAATGCCTGAAAAAGGAACATCACCAATCTGTCCAGAAATCTCTTTTTCTTTAGATACAGGTATATACCCACCCATTTTTAACTGCTTCTGAATAATCTTGATTGTCATCTTCATATCTTCAATCAGATTATTAATAAAATACTGGTTCATTGGATGACCATCATATTTCTCTTTCAGATTTTCTTCTATATAATGCATTGCTTCTTTGTCTACAAGAGATTCATCTTCTAGACATTTCTCCATTAAATAATGACATAAAGAACCGAGTTCACTTGACTGCAAAGTATCTTCTCTCTTTTCTGTAATCTTTAATCCATATTTAATGTAATAAGAGAAAGGACATTTATTATATGTCTCTAAACGAGATACACTGACTCCTCTTCCGAGCTTATTTGTATCTTTAATAAACTCAGGCTGGTTACTTGTCATCTTATAATGATCAATCAATCGATTAATAGGATCTTCATCTATACGTGATTGATTTAAATATAGGTTATTCTTGATGAGATTCAATGGAGGATTAATATATTCTAATTCAAATAGATCACTTAAACGTGACATGAGAATAGAAGGAATTAACTCATTGGCAGCCATATTCTTTTTACTATAAGAGAATGTATAAGATAAATAAGGGTTTAAAAGAACTTGTATAATACGCTTATAATGTGCCTGTAACTGTTCATCTAATAATAGAGGATGAGGATTAAATTGTTTATAGTCTTCCTCCATTAAGAATCCTTTATCACTGATTTCTAAAGGTAGGAATGTTTCATTGATTCCTGTTAAGTAAATATGTTTTTGTGTTGCAGTGAGTCCCTTTTCAAGTGAAGTCACGATAACACCTGTCTTATTTATTTCTCTTTTACCTGGGATAATACATTGGAGGAATAAATCAAACTCTTCAGGACTAATTTCATCATTACATTTATAGGTATCAAGAGTTTTAATCATAGAGGCACTGATATCCTGTTTTTGAAGGAACTGAATAATTTCTTTAAAAGTATGTCCTTTACACTCTGATAATGATCGAGACATTTTACGGTAGTCACTATTATAATGACATGTTTCATTTTGTGATAATGTGGCAGGAATATTGAGTTCATCAAAACAAATAGTTAAATAATCTGAATAACTTGCCTGATTTGTAATGATCATAAAATCTTCATATTGCAGCTGTTCATTCACAATACGTGATTTAATATCACAGGCAATCTTCATACATTCTTGCATAGGATGACCACCTGTAATAATACGTCCTTTAGCTACATTATGCACATCCACATTATCAAATAAATGATGAATAATAGCATCTTCATATTCATTTAATACTTCATCTGCATCTGTCGTCTCTAATAATGTGACTGGAACATAGTTGTCTATCTTCTTAAACAACTCTTTGGATGCAATATGAGGATAATCATCACTCATAATATAAAGAGGTGTCTTTAATGAATCGTCTATTAAATCTTCTACCATCTCTTCAATTGTCCAATATCCTCCTGAAATAAGAGAATTAATTGTATATAAATCTTCACATTTTTTACTTAATAAAGTATCTTCGAAAAACTGTTCAAGAGTTATATTATTTCTATGAATCTTCTTAAGTGTATTAATGAGTTCAAGAATCATCTCATAAGAATTAGAACTAAACTGTATTGTATTAAATGTATGACAAGAAAGAATATGACGCATTATAAAAACAAGATCTGCCTGTGAATAAATATGACGGGCAAACTGTTTATGTGAAATCAAAATCTTATCTATATATTGTTTAAGTGTTAGAACTTCTATATCAAATAAACAGGAATACTTATTCAAGAATAGATCTTCTACATATTCTGTATTCTCTGTAATGATATAAGCAGGACCCGGTAAGTGTTTTGCCAATTCATTGAGTTTTTTATTGAGGTGCATCCCTTTAATAATCTGCATAATGATTCTCCTTCATTTGTACTTTGGTACTATTATATCATTGCATCTAAAATCATGCATTAAGTTCAGTCTCTATAACACCTATATAATGGAGTTAAGAAAAAAAGAAGCCGTAACGCTCTAGGTAGTAGATACTATCTGTTTGTTACAGCCACTAATATGATTTTCAATTATAATATTTAGATTATTTAATTAAAACAAATTCAGTTTCAACAGAAGGAGTAATTCCATTTATCCATTGATTTAAGAAAAAATCATTTTTCTTTGGGAATTCATTCACTAAATCATGACCTCTTTTGATTTCTATTTCTTCAGAAAAAGCAGTATTATCTTTTTCAAAATAAATATCTTTAGTTTCTAGATGGAATAAGATTGCTCGTGTGATCCATAGTTCATAGATATCATCAGAAATTTTAACTTTTTGATGCTCATTCACTAAAGTAATTTTATTGACTATTTCATCAACTGGAGTATCAATTTGGTCAGTATCTTCAAAAAATGAGCGAATGTCATTTTCATTTACCTCTTTAATTGACCATAAAGCAATATCATCAACTGAATCAAAATATTGTATCGATTCTTGTTCATTACGAAGTTCAAATGTTTTATCATTGATATAAATTCCTACGACTCCTGTTACACTGTTTGTATAATCAAATGAATCACATCGATACTTTTTGAAACATTTACCAATAAATGGCTTGAAATGTGATTCACTTAATCTAAAATCTTGTATCTTAGTCATTTTTATCTTTTTCCTCCTTTACAAAATGTATTTTTTGTTGTTTGACTCCGCCTGACTCTTTGCTATTTTTAATATTGATATCTACAGCTGGAGTTCCATCAGATGAGGATACTTTTCTATAAGAAACAATTGTTCCATCTGCTAATTTTGCAATAGTACCCTTTCCATTAGACATTTTTTTCTCAGTTGCTCCATGAGTTAATTAGTGAATAATCTTTTTGTGGAATATAGAAAAGAGCTGTAACGCTTAAGGTAGTATTGAATACTATCTATTCGTTACAGCTTTATTTATTAACGTAACTCATCAAGCCACATAGATACATCTGCATCACTAGGCATACGTAAATCTCCACGAGGAGATAAAGCCACTGAACCAACTTTAGGTCCATCTGGGATACAGCTACGCTTGAACTGCTGAGTAAAGAAACGTCTATAGAATAGAGTTAGCCATTTCTTAATTGTTGCTTCATCATATTTGTCACCATATGTATGAATTGCAATACGTAATAATTTCTGTGGTTCATAATGGAATCTTGCATGATGATAAAGGAAGAAGTCATGTAATTCATAAGGCCCTACAATATCTTCTGTCTTCTGAGTAATTTCACCATCTTTTGCAGGAAGTAATTCAGGTGAAACTGGTGTATGAAGAATATCCTGTAATGTAGCTTCTAGTACTTCACCTTTATATAAAGTAGATACATAATCAACAAGATATCTTACTAGTGTCTTAGGAACAGAAACATTAACGCCATACATACTCATATGGTCACCATTATAAGTAGACCATCCAAGTGCAACTTCTGATAAGTCTCCTGTACCTACGACAATACCACCTGCCTGATTCGCAATATCCATAAGTACCTGTGTTCTTTCACGAGCCTGACAGTTTTCATAAGTGACATCATGGACTTCAGAGTCATGATTAATATCCTTGAAATGCTGGTTAACGGCATCTTTGATATTGACTGTCATAGAAGTGACTTCTAGTTCTTTCATAAGTGTTAAGGCATTATTTAAAGTACGATCTGTTGTACCAAAACAAGGCATAGTGACCGCAATAATATCTGATACAGGACGACCTAGCATCTTATAAGCCTTATGCATTACAAGTAAGGCAAGAGTAGAATCAAGTCCTCCAGACATACCAACGACGACTTTCTTAATATGAGCTGCTTCAAGTCTCTGCATTAAGCCATGAGTCTGAATATTAAATACTTCTTCACAACGTGCAGCACGTTTATCTTTATCACTAGGGACAAATGGATGAGGATCATAATAACGATCTAAATCTAATTCTTCATCATCTAATGCAAATGGTACAGCATCAAAATAATCTTCACTATCATAAGTGGTCATTTCAATACGTTCTGTATGAATCTTTTCTAAATCCATATCTGCATAGATTAAACCTGTAGAATACTGAGTAGATTCTTTAAGTAATGTACCATTTTCATAAATAAGGTGATGATTAGAGAATACCACATCAGTTGTTGATTCACCTACACCTGTATTACTATAAACATAGCCACATACAAGTCTTGCACTTGTTGCACTAATTAAGCTACGTCTATAATCACTCTTACCTGTTAAGTTATTAGATGCAGAAGGGTTCACAATAAGTGTTGCCCCGTTTAAACATGCATCAGTACTTGGTGTATGAGGTGCCCATACATCTTCACATATTTCTACTCCAATCTTTAACCAAGGATGATTCACATCTTCAAAAATCTGTTCAGTTGTCACATGAATTTCCTGATCACATAAAGTAATATACTCATCTAAATCACGACCACTCCTGAAATGTCTACCTTCATAGAATTCATGATAATTTGGAATATATGTCTTAGGTACAGCACCTAGAATATCTCCTCTATGTAATACAAGAGCACAGTTGTAAAGATCGTTACGGATGACAAGTGGCATTCCAATAACAATCACTGTATCAAGATCTTTTGTTTCATCTAGAATATATTGAAGCTGTGTTTCTGATTCATTCAATACTCTTTTCTGAAAGAAAAGATCTTCAATTGTATAACCAGTTAAACATAACTCATTTAATACAAGAACCTGTGTATGATTTGCGTTGGCTTCTTTTGATAAACGGATAATCTCCTGCGCATTCTTTTTCACATTTGCGATAGAGACTTTAAAAGAACCAGCTGCAACTCTAATAAAACCATCTTTCATAAACATTCCTCCAATTTCTCTCTCATTATATCAAAAAAAGTTCACATGAGTGAACTTTATAATAAATGTATATCATTTTCTTCGCAGATACGCATTGTATCTTCATCCCATAATGAAGCCTGTACTTCACCAATATGGGCTTTCTTTAAGAAGAACATACATAAACGTGACTGACCAATACCGCCACCAATACTTAATGGATAAACATTGTTTAAAACGTTCTGATGGTAAGGAAGTTCAGTACGTTCTTCAGCATGTGCTTTCTTTAACTGTTCTTTTAAAGCTTTCGCATCAACACGTACACCCATAGAAGATAATTCAAATGCATCATCAAGAATAGGATGATAAACAAGAATATCACCATTAAGTGTCCAGTCATCATAGTCTGGTGCACGTCCATCATGTTTAATACCTGACTTAAGGGTATCCCCAATCTTCATTAAACATACAGCTTTCTTAGCCTTAGTAATAGCCCTTTCTCTTTCCTTTGGTGTTAAATCAGGATAAACATCTTCTAATTCCTGTGTGGTAATAAAGAAAATCTTTTCTGGTAATAATCCTTTATCTAATTTTGGATAATGACGAATCATTAAGAAATCTAAATCTAATAAAGCTTTATAAATCTTCTTAACAGTCTGTTTAAAGAAATCAACAGTACGATCTTCAGGTTTGATCACTAATTCCCAGTCCCACTGGTCTACATACATAGAATGAAGGTTATCAATTGTTTCATCTCTTCTGATTGCATTCATATCTGTATATAGTCCAGTATGTGCTTCAAAGCCATATCTATAAAGTGCATCACGCTTCCACTTTGCAAGTGAATGAATGATTTCAATTTCATCATCATTATTTAACTCATAGCTGTTGAAAGCTACTGGTCTTTCAGTTCCATTTAAATCATCATTTAATCCTGTGTTTTTTAATAAGAATAGTGGTGCAGATACTCGAGTGAGTCTTAATTCTTCTGATAAACGTCTTTCAAAATAGTCCTTAATCATTTTAATCGCAACTTCAGTCTCAATCAGATTGAGTTGTGAATGATAGTTTTCTGGTATAAATACTTTGCTCATAACTTTACTCCTTTATACATGATTATATAAGAAAAAAATAAAAAAGAAAGAAAGAAAACAGTATTTCTTTGAATATTTAAAAATATGTAATAATTTAGGGAAATTGAAAAAATAACGAACTTGATTGACTTATTTCCGATTATTTAATACAATGTTGAAAACACAAGATAAGGAGATGCACAATGGAAAAATTGTTTAAGAGCACAAGAGGCAATCAGACACCTATTGATTTTTATACATCTATTCTTCAGGGAATTGCAAGTGATGGGGGATTACTTGTACCTGACTTCGATTTTGAGAAGAAAAACCTAGAAGATTTACTCCCATTAAACTATGTAGATCTTGCAACTGAGATTATTGGTACATTTGCACCAAGTGATGCAAAAGAAGCATTACATACAGCCTGCAATCAGGCTTATGGTGAAGGTTTATTCTGTGATGAAGTGGTTCCTGTAAAGAAAGCAGGAAATGTATATGTTGCAGAACTCTATCAGGGGCCTACAGCTGCATTCAAGGATATGGCATTATCTATTCTTCCAAGAATGATGACTCTTTCTTTAAAGAAGAAAGGTGAAGAACGTGAAGTGATGATTCTTGCAGCTACAAGTGGTGATACAGGTAAAGCTGCATTAGAAGGCTTTAAAGATGTAGAAGGGACTTGTATTAAGGTTTTCTATCCAATCGATGGTGTATCAGCTATTCAGCAGCAGCAGATGGTGACAACAACAGGTAAGAATGTTGAAATCATCGGTATTAGAGGTAACTTTGATGATGCACAGTCTGCAGTTAAGAAGGCATTTGGTTCTAAAGAATTAAAAGAACTTTGTGATGAACATCATATTTTCTTATCTTCAGCTAACTCAATCAATATTGGACGTTTAATTCCACAGATTGTATATTACTTCTATTCATATTTAACACTTGTGAAGAGAAATGAAATCAAACTAGGAGAAACAGTGAACTTTACAGTGCCTTCAGGTAACTTTGGTAACTGCTTAGCTGGATGGATTGCAAAGAATATGGGATTACCAGTGAACCAGTTCATTGTTGCTTCTAATAAGAATAATATCTTAACTGATTTCTTCACTACTGGTACTTATGATGCAAGACGTGAATTCTATAAGACTAATGCTCCTGCTATGGATATCTTAGTTTCTAGTAATCTAGAAAGATTAGTATGGTTCATGGTGAATGGTGATAGTGAAAAAGTGAATAAGTATATGGAAGAACTTAAAGAAACAGGTGTTTATAAAGTAGATGATGAAACACTTGCAAGAGTTCAGAAAGAATTCAAGGCAGGATGTCTTGGAGAAGAAGATGTACTTAAAGTTGTTCATGACTGCTGGAATGAAAACAAGTATTTATTAGATACACATACGGCTGTTGGTTATGGTGTTTATGAAGAATATGTCAAGAACACTGGTGATACAACTAAAACAATCTTACTTTCTACTGCATCACCTTATAAGTTCCCAGAATCTGTATATCAGGCATTAACTGGTGAAGAAGTAGATGTTTATACAGCTATTGAAAAACTACATGATTTAACTGGTATGGAAATTTCTTACCCATTAAAAGGTATTAAGGATCGTGAAATCCTTCATAAGGGTGTTATTGATAGAGATGCAATTCTAGATACTATTGCAGAAAAGATCAAGGAGTACTAATTATGTTTGTAAAGGTAAGAGTTCCTGCAACAAGCGCAAACTTAGGACCTGGATTTGACGTTGCTGGTCTAGCAGTAACTTTATATAATACATTCACTTTTGAATTATTAGATGAAGGATTAGAAATCTTAGGATGTCCTGAACAGTTTGCGAACAAAGATAACTTAACTTATCGTGCTTTTGAAGAAGGTGCACGTTATGTAGGATTAGATTATAAAGGACTACGTATTACCAATGAAGGAGATGTTCCTTATACAAGAGGATTAGGTTCTTCTTCTACATGTATTGTGGCTGGTATTGTCGGTGCTTTCGCATTCAAGAATCGTTATGAAGAACGTCAGAACATTCTTGAACTTGCGACTAAGATTGAAGGGCATCCAGACAACGTTGCTCCAGCAATCTTTGGTGGACTAACTGTATCTGTTATGGAAGAACATAAAGTGACTACATTATCTATTCCAGTTAAACAGGAATATCGTTATGTCGCACTTATTCCACCTTTCACATTATCTACAGAAAAAGCACGTTCTGTATTACCGCAGACATTAGAACGTGCAGATGCGATTAAGAATGTATCTCATCTTGCATTAATGGTTGCATCACTTATTAATGGATATGATGAAGGTTTGAAACTAGGCTTCAAGGATCGTTTCCATCAGCCATATCGTGGACACCTAATTGATAATTTCTTTCCTATTATGGAAACATTAGAGAAGGATGAAAGAGTATTAGGTGCTTATTTATCAGGTGCAGGGCCTACTATCATGGCTTTAATTCGTGCTGATGATACAATGGGTGTTGTTCGTATTAAAGAAGAATTAGGATCTTTAATTGACGGATGGCAAGTAGAAAAGTTAGAATTAGATGAACGTGGATTTACATGTGACTTTTTATAATACCTGGCAGTTGTCAGGTATTTTTTTTAGGAGGATCAAATGAAGAATTATCATACACATACAACAAGATGTATGCATGCAATTGGAAGTGAAGAAGAATATATCTTAGTAGCCATTTCAGCTGGATATACAGAACTAGGCTTTTCAGACCATACACCATGGCATTATGAATCAGGATATCATGCCACAATGCGTATGGATGAATCACAACTTGAAGACTATGTCCATACATTATCAGTACTAAGAGATAAGTATAAAGACAAGATTTCTATTAAGATTGGTTTGGAGTGTGAATACTTTGAAGATAAGATGGAGTGGCTTAAGGATCAGCTTGAAAAGTATAAGCTTGATTATATTATTTTAGGGAATCATTTTGATGGCAGTGATGAAACAGGTATTTATTATGGTTATCCAGTATCTTTAGAAGAACTAAAGAGATATGTATCACAGGTGATCAAGGCTATGGATACAGGCTTGTTCTCATATGTAGCGCATCCTGATGTTGTTTTCTATGATGAAAAGAATCAAGAACATATTGATGAGTTAGAGAAAATCTGTATTCATGCGGCTGAAATAGATATGCCTTTAGAATTTAACTTATTAGGATATAAGGCTATGCGTCATTATCCAAGTCAGCCATTTATTGATTTATGTAAGAAGCGTCATAACCGTATTATTATCGGCACAGATGCGCATGAACCAAGTGCATTAAAAGATACTAAAACATACAATCGTGCTTATACTTACTTAAAGGAAAGTGGCTTAGAAATTACTGAAGATATTAAGATGTTGAGATAGAAGGCTTGAGAAAGCCTTTTTTTCTTTTGACAGTTCCGTTGAGTGTAAATTGAAAAAGTTATGGAATATTCATGTTTATTTTGATTTAAATGTATGCAGAAAATGTAGTAATGTATCTCGCTTGATTAAGATTGCTCATATCAGGCACTATATGTCAGTAACTGAATTAGTTTGACAGTTATTGTGACATTAAATTTAAAAAACATTGATATATTCATGTTTATTTTGAATTAGATGCATGAGAAAAATGTAGTAATATAATATACGGTAGTGATATTTTTAAATTAGAAAGTATGTATTAGATATTAAAAAGAATGATATTATTTCATTTATTTAAAAAAAACTTTACAATATAAAGTGCCTAGTATTGATTAAAGGCTGTATAATAAAGGTGGTGATAAAAATGGAACATATTACAGATATAGATAAAACAGCACATCTTGAAGAATGTGTAGAAGCGGTGAGAGAAATCATTAATCCAGATGATTATGGATTAACTGAAGAAGCTCTTTATGCTCTTACAAAAGAAATCATGGATACTTCTCTTACAATGGGAGGAGACTTTCATTTAGATAACATTCGTTTCTTCGCGGAACGTTTTATTAAGAGCGGATCAATTGCACGTTTTAAGATGGCTCATGAAAATGATTTTTAAGGAGGAATTGTATGGGTAAAATAGAAGACGTTATCCAACAGTACCTGGATGAACATAAAAGTCATTATCTAGGTAAATATCGTTATAGATGTAGCTATCGTATTAGTGATACTGCGATGAAGTTTCATTATTATATGTTTGATGAAAACTTCAGAAATATCGATATTTATGTTGAGCTTTCATATGGTGAGAAAGTTGATGCGGAATTTTCAGAAAATTTAAATGACCAGGAAAAGCAGTTTATTATTAAAGATGCGCTGGTACATATTTTTTATAAAGAAAAGTTTAAACATATTCTTCATTATTCTTTGATTCCAAAAATTGTGAAGGAACATCATTTGATTGATACAAACATGGCACCAATCGATTATATCGAGATATTGGAGTATATGAAGTATCATCAGGGTATTAATCAGAAGACAATTGATTCTTTTTATGAAATCTATCTTCCAGTGATGCATGATTTAATCAAGACACAAAAATATGATGTTTATATTTGTTCGTTGATCTTATTATTGCGTAACATACTTTATGAATATGACTGGGATGGACCAAATTCTAAATATCGTGATACGGAATATCAATATCATTTATATTATGTGAGAGAATTGATCCAGGAAATCGTGGATCACTTAGATGTATTCTATAAGCATGCAGCAAGCTATTTGTTCCATCTTATGCATCTACTATGTCAGCATACTTTATTCGCATTTTGTATTATGAGCAATCTTGGTTCATTATTTAATTATAATGAGGTTGTTTTAAAGGCTTTATCAGACAATTTGAAAAAGCACTTTATCTTATACGATAAGGAAGCTAATAATTTAAATCAATGTAATCTTGTTTATTCTTATTTATTTTATTCTTATTTAAATAAGAAAGAACCTTTTAGAGAAGTAATCAAACAGGTATTTAGAACAATTGTGGATTCGATTCTTGTTTATGCAAATCATGATCTAGATCTTGCATTAGGTAATACATTATTAAAAAATGAAGGTTATGATGTATTGCTCGATTTATTCAGCAATGATTACAATACATTTATATTCACTTGCTTCCCAATTAGTTCATTCCCAACAGAAATGCGTACATCAGTTCGTAATGAACTCGTTGCTGCTATTCGTTTCTTTGCAGGTAGAATGAATAATGATAAGTATAAGCTCAGCTCATTTGAACAGGTATTAAATATCAATAGATTATTATTAGATAATTTTGGAGATTGGTATAAATGAAAAAGAGAAATATAGTCACAGCAGTCTTTGGAACAGCTGTCCTTGCTGGTGCAGGGTTATATCAGAAAACAAGTCAGTTTGTAGATGAACGCTTATATCGTACACATATTAAACGTACCTTATTTGAGACTTTAAAGCCTCAGACAGTACGTATTAAGAATATGAATGATGCGATTTTAACTGGTCATCTACTTGAAGTGGATCATGCAGACAATACATTAATCATGGTTCATGGTTTTACTAAAGATGCATCTTCTCTAGAAAATGAAGCAATCTATTTTCAGTCAATTTGCCCTCATACTAATATTTTGATGATTGATTGTTATGGTAATGGATCATCTGATGGTGTGACAAGAGGTGTTGGTTTCCAAGATGTTATGGATATTAACTATTGGAATCGTTTCATTATTCAAAAGTATGGCGAAGATTATCCAGTCTTCTTCTATGGTAAAGAAACAGGTGCTGTCGCACTACTTTGTGCAGGCAGTGCAGGTTTATTAAAGAATGCAACAAGCTTAATTGTAGAAAGTACATTTAAGAATGTGCGTGATTACTTTGCATATTTAATGAAGAATGATGGATATCCAGAATCTATTACACGTCCTTTACTTTCTATTGTATTAAGAAAAGAGTTAAATGTACCTCTAGATGATCTAGATGTCATGAGATATATAAGAAGGAATACTATTCCGACATTATTTATTCAAAACAAAAACAACAATAAGGTAGATTTTAATGATGTATTTGATTTATACAATAATGCATTATGTGTTAAAGAATTAATGCCATTAAAAGATGAGCCATTTTATGCTCTTGATGAAAAGCATCCTTATAAGGATCTTCTTACAGAGTTTTTAAATAGAAATGGATGATAGGAGGATTGAAATGTATTTTAAAGAATCAACAGGGTTCCCAAAGGATTTCTTATGGGGAAGTGCTTCGGCTGCTTATCAGGTAGAAGGTGCCTGGGCTGAAGATGGCAAAAAGCCTTCAGTATGGGATAAGTTTGTAAGAATCCCAGGTAAGACATTCAAAGCTACTACTGGTGATAAGGCAGTTGACCATTATCATATGTATAAAGAAGATGTCAGATTAATGGCTGAAATGGGGTTAAAGACTTATCGTTTCTCAATTGCCTGGTCAAGAATCTATCCAGATGGTAATGGACAGGTGAATGAAAAAGGTTTACAGTTCTATGATGACTTAATCAATGAATGCTTAAAGTATAATATTGTCCCAATGGTGACTGTATATCATTGGGATTTACCACAGGCATTAGAAGATCAATATCATGGCTGGGAAGATCGTCGTATTGTCGATGATTTTGTGAATTATGCAACTACATTATTTAAACGTTATGGTGATCGTGTTAAACATTGGATTATCTTAAATGAGCAGAATGTCTTCACTGGACATGGCTGGATGCTTGCTAAACATCCACCAGGAAAATTTAAGGATATGAAGACTTACTATCAGGTGAATCATCATGCATTCATGGCTCATGCAAAATCAGTACTTGCATTAAAGGAACTTTATCCTGATGCATTAGTCGGTTCATCATTCGCTTATGGTCCAGCTTATGCCGTATCTGATAAACCAGAAGATCAGATGGCATGTGTTGATTATGAAGACTTAAAGTCATACTACTGGATGGATGTTTATGCTTATGGACGTTATCCAAGATCTGCAATGAAGTATT
Organism: Catenibacterium sp. AM22-6LB; assembly: GCF_003435615.1. Lineage (NCBI taxonomy): Bacteria > Bacillati > Bacillota > Erysipelotrichia > Erysipelotrichales > Coprobacillaceae > Catenibacterium > Catenibacterium sp. AM22-6LB. Next base: position 731 of record NZ_QTUM01000038.1, on the reverse strand, counting down.
TAGAATCATTAGGTGTTGCCCCTCACTTTGAAGAAGGCGATGCTGAAATTCTAAAAGAAGCTGCATCTAAAGTAGATTTCATGGGTGTTAACTACTATAAGACATGTAGTATTGAATACAACCCACTAGATGGTGTTGATTCTCTTGGTGGAGAAAACAATACAGGTAAGAAGGGTACAGCAGAAATGGAAGGTGTACCTGGTATGTATAAGGTACCTGCAAATAAGAATCTTCCTACAACTGACTGGGACTGGACTATTGATCCTATGGGACTACGTTTTGCGTGTCGTAAGATTACTTCACGTTATGATTTACCAATCGTTATTTCAGAAAACGGACTTGGCGCATTTGATAAATTAGAAGATGGAAAGATCCATGATTCATATCGTATTGAATATTTGCGTAACCATATTGAAGAATTAAAGAAAGCATGTGATGATGGATGCCGTATTCTTGCATATTGCACATGGTCATATACTGATTTATTAAGCTGGTTAAATGGTTATCAGAAACGTTATGGTTTTGTCTATGTAGATCGTGATGAAGATGAAAACTCTGGTACTCTAAAGAGAATTCCAAAAGATTCATACTATTGGTATAAGAAAGTTATTGAAACTAATGGTGAAGAATTATAATTCATAGAAGGCTGATTCATATTGAATCAGTCTTTTATAGTGTGCCGGGCATGGCACTAATTCAGTCGGAGATAAACCGACCACAGGTATTTACCG
>NZ_QTUM01000037.1:0-22630 GCF_003435615.1 Catenibacterium sp. AM22-6LB | reverse complement strand
GCTTGCCCGGTGGTGTGAGAGGACGAAAATAATTTTAATTATTTTCTCCTACTCGATTTGGAATCAGATATTAGCAAGCTTATACTACTGTGACTGCTTCATTCAAATCAAACAGCATCAAGTCTTGTTCTGCAACTAATACTCCATTTACTCGATATGAACTCTGATTCAAGTCCCAATCACACAATCTAACAATTGTATTGATGAGATCTTTAGAATTCCATCTGACCGATAAAACACCATTTGATTTTTCTTTGTAGAATTGTGTTGCTTTATCATCTTCTTCTCCACAAACCTGAACTGCAATTTGCTTTTCTGATTCGTTGATTAGAAGTCTTACGAAAGCTGGGTATTTCATTTTAATAATCACTGATTTATTAAATGTAACTCCATTATTCGTTACTGATATATATGGTACACCTTCAGTGAAATCAAACGCTTTAAAACTTGATAGATCAATCACTTTGCTCGCCTCCTTTCTGATTCGATACTATTATACCACTAATCTAAGTGTGTATGCAACAAATATATTTGCGCCGTATTTGCGCCGTATTCTTTTCACTTATTCACTAATTTGTATTTCTTTCAATTTATTCTACTGCAATTTCGCCTTATTTTATACTTTATAAATTTCAAGCAAATCTATCATTTGTTTCTCATGCGTTTTTGTTTATATTTTTGTTGCTATAATCGTATTCATTCATATGATCACTCGTATTATATCCATATAGGTTAATAATAAAATATCATAAGATAATAATCGCTCCGCAGATGAACAAATATTATCTATTACCTAAATTAGAATTTTAGCATTCTCAAGTAGTTGAAGTAGTTCAAATCACCATTTTGCGTGTAACTTCTACTATAGGTAAATTATGTATAACAAAAGTTTACGTAAAAACCGATTTTGAACTACTTTGACTACTTCATTGCCTTATTTTCACTTAATTCGTTACTTAATAACTTACATTCAATCAGTTCTCGAATTAAGAACACTTAAAGTAACATAAGTATTAAATTAAACAGTACACGAAAAGGACGATCAAGTCATATTCTGACTTATCGTCCTTCATTCCAAAACTTTTTCATACAAATACTCACTCAGTAATGGAATCAGTTTATCTTCTGGAGATTTGCTAATAATTATAGCTATACTTCCATAACATTATCAGTCCAAAGTTCACACTGACTAATAACTGTCTGAACTGCATCTTCCATTCCTTCTGGCGGATACTTGTGCTTTTTTAATAGTTTCTTGATTAACATACGCATTCTTGCTCTTGCTGACTCTCTCTTTTGCCAATCAATTGTTTTATTTTTACGTAATGTTTCAGTCAATTCTTTTGTAAGAGCAATCAATTCTTCATTTTCATAGAAATCTTTTATTGCTTGTGGTTTTGTTAATGCATCATAGAAGGCTAATTCATCAGAAGTAAGTCCTAATTTCTCACCCTCTTTTTGAGCTATTGTAATCTGCTTAGCAAGATTCAACATTTCTTCAATAACTTCTTCATTAGTAAGCATACCATTTAAATATGCATTAAGTGATTTTTGCATGATCTCGCTAAACTTTTCAGATTTTACAATATTAGTTTTTCGATATATGCTTACCTGATCAGCAATTAATTTCTTTAATAGTTCTACTGCAAGATTCTTTTCTTTCATATTAGCTACTTCTTGTAAGAAAGTAGGATCAAAAATAGATTTACATCAGAGAACAGATTAATTACTCCATCACTTTTAATACTATGCTTAAGTAATTCATTTATTCTTGCATTCATTTCTAGTAATGATATTTTCTTTCCTTCACCCGAATTAGTAAGTCTCAATACCAATACACGAACTGATTCAAAGAAAGCTGCTTCTATACGATCATGTTCCTCTACTAAAGATGAACATAAAGATAATGCCTGATGAAGTAATAGAGCTTCCTGAACAAATGAATTCTTGTCTTCTATACGTTCTCTATCCATAATGAAGTTAACTGCACCACTTATAGTCTTTGCTCTTTCCAGATCTGTTCCTGTATGGAATTTAGAATAATCAAAACCATGGAGTTTATCCTGGCAGATTGATAGTTTTTCATAGAATTTTGGTAATGCAACTTTAGATACATCTGTATCACCATAATTCTTTTTATCTCTAGATGTATAGTCTTTCATCGCTCTCTTTAAAGCTGATGCAATACCTACATAATCTACTATTAATCCACCTTCTTTATCCTCAAAGACACGGTTTACTCGTGCAATTGCCTGCATCAAATTATGTCCAGACATTGGTTTGTATACATACATAGTAGCTAGAGAAGGAACATCGAATCCTGTAAGCCACATATCAACGACAATAGCAATTTTTAAAGGACTGTCATTATCTTTAAACTTCTTTGCGAGTTTCTCTTTATGTCTTTTATTTCCTATAATCTCGCGCCATTCCTCTGGGTCCTTGTTGCTTGAAGTCATGACTACTGCTACTTTTTCGGTCCACTGTGGGCGTAACTCTAAAATTCTCTTATAAATTTTCATAGCAATAGGACGTGAATAAGCAACAATCATTGCTTTTCCTGTCAGTAAATTTTCTCTATTATTTTCATAATGATCTAAGATATCAGTTACAAGAGAATCAAGAGTATTATCATTACCAAGAATAGCTTCCATTCTACCAAGTTCTTTTTTACTTCTTTCAATAACTTCTCTATCAGCATTTTCAGCCATAAGATCATATTCATCATCTATAATCTTTAATGTTTCTTTATCAAGATTGAGTTTAATAACACGACTTTCATAATAAACTGGACGTGTTGCACCATCTTCTACCGCTTGTGTCATATCATAGATATCTATGTAATCACCAAATACTTCACGTGTACTACGGTCTTTAGAAGAGATTGGTGTTCCAGTAAATCCAATATATGTTGCATTAGGCAGTGTATTTCTAATAGCACGTGCAGCACCAATTTTAATTCTACCAGTTTTTGAATCCACTTTTTCTGTAAGACCATATTGACTACGATGTGCTTCATCAGCCATTACTACAATATTCTTTCTTTCTGAAATTGCTTCATGTGATTCCTCGAACTTCTGCATTGTAGTAAAAATAATACCATTTGCTTTTCTACCAGATAGTAATTTTTTTAAATTTTCTCTACTTTCTGCATGCAGTGGTTCTTGTCTTAAGAAATCTTTACACTTAGCAAATTGACCATACAACTGATCATCAAGATCATTTCTATCTGTAATAACAACTATTGTTGGACTATCCAACGCAGACTGTAATAAGTGTGCATAAAACACCATAGATAATGATTTACCACTACCTTGTGTATGCCAGAACACACCACCCTTTCCATCTGTAACAGTTGCATGCTTAGTAGACTCTATAGCTTTTTTCACAGCAAAATACTGATGATATCCTGCTAAAATTTTAAATGACTTTATTCCTTCATTAGAAAAACAAATAAAGTTTTTAATAATGTCAAGAAATCTATCTTTTACAAATATTCCCTCAAAGAAAGTATCAAATTGAGCATACTGTGTATTTTCATAACTACCATCTTTTGTTTTCCATTCCATAAAACGGTCTTCACCTGAAGTTATAGTACCAGCTTTAGTAGTCAATTGATCACTCATAACACATATTGCATTATACACAAACATTGAAGGAATCTCCTTCATGTAATTACGAAGTTGTCTATATGCTTCTGAAGCATCAGTTTCTTCTCTAGAGGGAGATTTTAACTCTACTAATACAATTGGCAAACCATTTAAAAATAGTATGATATCTGGTCTTTTCTCACTATTTTCAATAAAAGTCCATTGGTTAGCAATAATAAAGGAGTTATTATCAGGATTATTATAGTCAACTAAATAAACAATGGATGAAGCCTCTTCACCATCTATTAAATATCGAACAGGAATACCATTTTGCAAGTAATCCATAAATACTGAATTCTTTTGTACTAATTCACCATTCTCAATATTCTTTAATTTGAATAATGCATCCTGAATAGCATCTTCAGGTAAATCTCTATTCAAGCGATACAATGAATCAATTAAGACATCATCATATAACGGACTATAAAAATCCCTTTCTATATCAGGTCCATATACATACTCATAACCTAAATCATTTCTAAATAACTCTATAATTGAATTTTCATAATCAGCTTCCTTATATAGCCCTAACATAATACCCCTCCTCACTCGTTATTCATGTTCTCTTTCGAAATGAATACGCCATAGTTTTTCTATTTCATTATAACCTGCACTTCTATCTTTAGGTGGATTTGTATCACCCACTCTTGTATATATTGTATTGTCCTTGATTCGACCAAATCTTTCTATCAAATAATAAGGAATATGTTTTGTAGCTTTACATTTTATAACCATGAGTTTTTCATATTTATCATAAATGTTTTTTATTTCAATCTCAGGTTTAAAGTCTCCTGCAATTTTTTTACTCTTTATAAAGTCATATATATTGTTTGATTTACAAGTTTCACCAATTCCAATTACTTCAAAATCATCCGTAACGCCAATTATTAAATAGGCATCTCTATTCTCAAGATTATTTGACAAACATATTATATCATAAAGTAAATCTTCATCTCTTTTATGAAATTCTTTCTTAAAATCATAATAATAGTCTTCGTTGCGACTTCTTATCAAAGAAATAATTTCCTCATTTACAGGATCCACAACAAATTCTTTTGCCTTAATATCATCAATAATTTGCTTAACATCTTTTTTTCTTCTTCATCAACTTTTCCATTAACAACAGTGTTTTTTACGTTATTTAAATCATAGATTGTCACACTAGCTCCACTATTGTTGAATTTTAATTATCGATTTAATCCGTCATTTTCTCTTTGAATACAATCAGATATTTCATATCCAATCTTCTTTAATTGGTCTTTTATATATTCTATGTCTACAGTTATTTTAGTCATAATAATCTTATCCTTTCGTTTTTATAATTTGAAGATAAACAATAATTTAGCGGCTTAAAGGTCGATGTCGGAGACATCAAGCTCGCCGGACATAAGTTTTGGGAGTAAGCCATCTCGTATAGATGACAAAGCTTTGTTTTGTTCCTCTAAAACTCTTTGTTGAGCAAAAAGAGGAATGCAAAAATCATTGAATCTGGAGATGGTTTCAACATCAGGAATAAATGCAGGGACAATTTTCATTGTGCTTCCAGACACTTCCTTAAAAGTAGAGCCCGAAGCCATTCCTTCAATAACCTGAAGGTTTGCTTTCAAAAAATAATATATGAATGGGGTGCCGATTTCAGGCTTTGGCACAACTGATTTGAACCCTTGATTTGTTGTGACCTCACCAGCGGCAATTGCTATATAGCCGATTGGCGCACGAGAAGAAAACAAAACCGTTCCTTCGGGCATAATGCTGGCGCTGCTATTCTTCAAGCCAGTCTCTGTAATGTCATTTTCGCCACGAACAACAAACTTGGACTTGTTTACAGAAAGGTCTTTCGGGGTAATCCACGCAATTCCTTTTTCTGTATAATACTCAGGCTTTGATTTTGATGGGGTGCTTCCACCAACAACTGTTCCAATGTCGTTTATAGTACCAGTTTTCCATTCAGGATTAGCGTTTGTTATGAAAAGTTCTTGATACAAAGCCTGAGCTTGCTGCTCTAAATTATTGTTTATTTTATTATTTTGGTTAATCTTTTCTTCAATAGAATCTAATACCAAAACTATTTTATTTTGTATATTCAAAGATGGTAATGCTATTTCCATCGCCTCTATATCTTTTGTAGATATATTAGCCTGACTTGCACTTCCTTTTGCAATAGATGCCAAAGCATAAAAATTATCGAATGCACGGAAGTAATAGTAAATATATTTGGCATTAATTCCTTCCTTTGGAACCAGTTTGCATACTCGTTGATTAAGTAATGCCAATTGATCATCTTCATATACAGAAACTCTACCTACCCAACTCAGTGGATTGTTTTTATTAACAGGATCCCCCGTGAGCGCAAACAAAACATCTCCCTTATCTGCTATGTATTTTTCAATAATGCGTTCATCATCAACATTTACTGATGCACTATCATTAAAGAATCTAACCTTACCATCCTTTAATTCTTTAATCTTGATAATTTTATACTTTCCATCCTGTACAAAATCTTTTGACTTAAATGCATACCCATTTTGAAAGCTAGCTACTTCTCCAATTTGCATATAATCACCTTTCCCTATCTAACTAATATATTTCTTATGAGCCAACTTAACATTGCTCTGCTTGACCATTGCATACTGCAAAGTCGTATCTATTCGTTTATGCCCTAAGAGCTGTTGTAACTGCTCTATAGGCATTCCCTTATCAATTGCCATCGTTGCAAGTGTCCTGCGGAACTTATGAGGATGGACTTTTTGAATGTCCAACTGCTTACCCATTTCACGCAGGCGAGATTCGATGCCACCAATTTTTATTCTCTCATGTGGAGAACGTAAAGTAACAAACAAAGCCGGATTATCATCCGTTCTGCTGTCAATGTAGTTTTGCAGATGAATCTTTGTTCGAGCATCAAAGTATACGATGCGTTCCTTATCACCCTTACCGAATACTACACATTCACGCTCATTAAAGTTGATGTCCACTTTGTTCAACAGAACCATTTCACCAATACGCATTCCAGTAGAAGCAAGCATATCAATTATCGCTAAATCCCGAAGTTCTGTGCAACTATCACGCATTTTCTCCAAATCCTCATCTGTATAAGTTTCCTTGATATTAGTTGCCGTTTTCACCTTATGGATACGGCGAACAGGACTTTTCAGAATGTATTCTTCATCCTCCAGCCATGAGAAAAAACTGGATAAAATCCTGCGAATATTGTCAATCGTCACACGGCCAGACTGATTCCTGCTCTGATAATCTATCAAATAGGAACGCAGGTCTTCCGTCTGAATATGACGAATACCTTTGTCTGTAGAAGCTACCATCGTTTCAATGGTTGTGCGATAATATTTTAGCGTTTTTTCTGAACAGCCTTCAATCCGCTTTGCTGAAACAAAAGCATCTATTAGCTTGGGATTGTCGTCTGTACCCTTTTTTTCTATCTGTACTGTGATTTCACAGCCAAACAGTGCATTTTCAAGTGTCTTTTGCAACTGCTGCATTTGGGCATTGTCGAGGTGTGGTAGCATTTGCTGCATCACCTCTGAAATAATTTGTTGTTTCATAGGTCATTCTCCTTCAAATTTATTTTCCAGGGAACGACTCAACGGCAGTTCCGTTGGCTTTATCTCCCGCCGTTGGTGGGAGTATTTAGGTTAAACAATAATTTAGAGCAGCAAGCACGTTCTTTATTCAAATCTTGGTTTGTTGATTTTGACCCTTTTGGTAATACTATGTCTGCCGACTGGAAAAATGGCAAATTGAAAGACATACTGAAATTAAAGCGTCAATCAATTAAAGCGGGAGAAAACACAACATTGCCTTATCTTCCTATTGATGTTATTCCAATGAGAACATTTGCATTAACTGATTTCAAACCAAATGCCGAAGCTCAAAGCAGTTTAATCACATTTGACAAAAATGACATCATTATAGGCGCAATGAGAGTATATTTCCATCGTGTTGTCCTTGCCCCTTGTGATGGCATTACAAGAACAACCTGTTTCACCCTTGCACCATATAATAATGAATATCTTAGTTTTGCACTTTTATGTTGCGATCAAGAAAGTAGCATTGATTATGCTCAAAGTACATCAAAAGGTTCAACTATGCCGTATGCCATTTGGGAAGGAGGCTTGGGAGATATGGAAATAATCATTCCAACACCTGAAGTTGCAAAAAAATTCAATGAAATTATACTTCCAATGCTTCGTCAAATTCAAAATTCATATTTTGAAAATAACCGATTACGAGAAATACGTGATGCACTGCTTCCTCGCCTGATGTCCGGTGAACTTGATGTTTCCAACATTGAGATTTAAGCCGCTAAATTATTGTTTATTGCATTATTCATTTCTATTTTCTCATCAATAGATTTAAGAATACTTGCTATCTTTATCTGAATATTTATATCAAAACCATGAACTTCATAGTTCATAATAGATTTTTTGTCACCTCTAGGCATTTTAGTTCCCTTAGAAGTAGCCATTGAATAATCAAAGAAAGAATCATTTGAAAGAACATAATAAAGAAATTCACTATCAAATCCTTTTTTAGCACTAAATACTAATACATCATTCGAACATCCACCATTGAATTTAGCTTTCCATATTTTTTTGAAATAGGGACGAATATTTGACACAAGAACATCACCACATTCAAATCTCTGTGTAGTATTACATTTTGGAAGTGACGTTGCTTTAGTAATTCCTGCTTTGTTTGGTAGCATATTTTCTGTAGAAATATAATTTTCTAATGTTAAAGATGAGACTTCAACCTTTTCTTTACGAAAAGAACAGATATCTTCTAATCTATATTTCATATCCAATAGCCTCTAAATTCTTTCTGATTTCTTCCTCAAGTTCATGGTTCCTCTTAAACAAATCTGATAATTCAGTTGTCAAACGAGCCATCTTCTCTTCAAACGGTTCATCATCTTCTTCTACTTCTTCAATACCAACATATCTTCCTGGAGTAAGGATAAAATCTTGTTTTTCAATTTCTTTTGTATCTACTACAGCACAAAATCCCTTAACATCTTCAAGAGCACCATCTTGGAACTGAGAAAAAGTATCTGCTAATTTTTGAATATCATCATCTGAGAAATCTCTATGTTTACGGTCTACCATATGCCCCATTTTACGAGCATCAATAAATAGAGTTTTATTTTTTTGTTTTTTATTTTTTGATATAAACCATAGAGTTACGGGAATTGTAACACTATAGAATAACTGTGTTGGTAATGCCACAATACCTTCAATAAGATCAGCATTTATGATATTCTTTCTAATTTCACCTTCACCACTACTTTGAGTAGATAATGCCCCATTGGCAAGCACAAGACCAATTTTTCCATTTGGTGCTAAGTGATGTATCATATGCTGAATCCAAGCATAGTTGGCATTTCCTGCAGGTGGTGTACCATATTTCCAACGAACATCATCTTTAAGATTTTCCTGTCCCCAGTTAGAAAGGTTAAATGGAGGATTAGCCATAATAAAATCAGCTTTTAATGTTTTATGTAAATCATTAAAGAAAGTATCTGCTTGATATGGGCCAAAATCAGCATCAATTCCACGAATAGCCATATTCATTTTAGCCATTTTCCAAGTATCAGCATTTGATTCCTGACCATAAACTGCTATTTCTCCACGTTTACCACTATGTGCCTGTATAAACTTTGCACTCTGAACAAACATACCTCCAGAACCACAACATGGATCATATACTCTACAGTTCTTAAAAGGTTTTAATATAGCAACTATTGTTTTTACAATACTTGATGGAGTGTAGAATTCTCCACCCTTTACACCTTCATAAGCTGCAAACTGCTGAATACAATATTCATACGTTCTACCAAGAAGATCCTTACTATCTTCTGTGTCTCCCATATCCATATTAGTAAATAAATCTACTACTTCACCTAAAACTCGCTTATCTAAATCAGGACTTGCATAAATTTTAGGAAGAACATTTTTAAGACTCGTATTCTCTTTTTCAATTGCTCTCATGGCATCATCAATTACTTTTCCAATTTCTGGTTCATGTGCCGCAGCAGAAATTGTACTCCAACGTGCTTCTTCAGGTACAAAGAAAATATTTTCTTCTACATAAGCATCTCTATCATCTTCAAATCCGTCACCTTCTTCTACAAGCTGTAAGTATCTTTTTTCAAACGCACTAGAGATATAGCGCAAAAAGATGAGTCCTACAATTACCTTTCTATAATCAGCCGCTGGAATGTGTCCCCAAAGAACACAAGCTGCATCCCATATTTGTTTTTCAAAACCTATATTAGCATTATTACTTGATGCCATTACCTTATCCTCCTAATTTCTATTTATTGCTCGAATATTTAATTTAAAATGCATTCACCTAATATTTTAAGTTATAATTATTAATATTTCAATATTGCTGAAGTCACAGCAACATTTATTAACTTAAGAAAACTGCTTTTCTAAAATATATCACTCCCTAACAGATATATTATATATTACTTTTTAAATACTTGTCTTTACCTAAGTTCCTACAATTCCTTTTATCAGGCATCAAAATATAAAATCGCAAAAAGAACGGTAAACACCGTTCTCATCTTGGCAAGGAAACCCTGCTATAAACTATCTCTTTAAAATTTCACAAGCACTTATGAATTCATTTTTCATAGTTCTCTTATTAATAACATTTAAAAAATCCTTTACTATACTATCTCTGTACTTCTTATCAGTTTTAAATAAATTACTAATACTTGTTACTTCATTACGTCCTACACAATCCTCATACGTATCGCATAATGAGCTTAATATGATTTCTATTAATGATTCAAGTCTTTCTTCATAATCATCATCCTTATAATTAGATATAAACTTAGAGTATATTAATTCAGGATTTTTTAACACTGAAGTATCATTATTTAAATCATCACGTGAATAATCTCCATTCGCGATAAAGTAAGATAGTCCTAATAAAGAAAAAATCACATACTTCGCATTACTTAAAACATTCTTGTCATCTTCTGCAATCTTAGTTCCGCTCTTAAAATCTGCTTCTATATTTGAATAATCCTCTGATAACTTAATCAAATCAAGAATAAACTCTTTTTTATTTGGATCCTTCTCATAATTTACCCTATAAAGTTTATTATAAAGAGGTTTATTTTCAAATATGCTTCTCTTACCATTTCTAGCTGTACCAGGTTGCTGATATCCAAACGAAAGTAATAGCTGTCCAAGCTCATCATTTTTTATATTTCTTCCATTGCGTTTTTTCTTTTCACCACGTTTAATTTCCAAATATACGCCTTCTTTTCCAAGCCATCTCTGCAACATCTTCATTTCCGGAGAATTTGATTTTAAGTCTCTTGGATTTATTGGTTTTTGAGAGTTTGTAGCCTCAGCTATCTTAGAATAGAGCTTTTGATCATTATTCTTAATACTAATAATTTTACATGGAAGATAAAACTTATCATTATTACTTCCTTTATAATTACCAATTCTATTAGTAGTCTGTCCACCATTAACAATTGAAAAATCATAAAGTTTAACTTTATTACCATCCAAAACATACTCACTACATGCAATTGTTAGACCGTTATTATAGAACCAGAAATTATCTCTTTCTTTGTCTAGAGTTTCCTTGATGCCTTCATCTACAGTTTTATTCTTAATATATTTTCTAATATTTAAATCAAACAAACCTTCATCCTTAAACTTGTCATACATACGAACAAGAGATTCTGAAGACATGTTAACCATAATTCCTGATACATTATCAGTTTCATACTGCAATACATTATGTGGGTAATCAATTTCTATCTTGTACTCATTTACGGTTTTAGCTCTTTCAATTAATTCTTTAATCTGTGAATTGATTTCACTTACGCCATAAACGGATACCATATCTTTAGAATATAGATTATGTTCTGCATGAAGTTTGTTAGTGACATCATTTTGATTTATATCTGATGTAGTAAAGATACAATACTCAACATTTCCTGCACTTTCATCAGGTAATCTATCTAATGCATTTTGCAGATTGGTTTTAAGTTTCTTATTGTATGTACCTGTATTAGCCTTCTTGAAATTTTCTACAGTACTACTCATTTTATTTAATTCAGATATGATATCATTTAATTTCATATTTTCTGTATATTTGCATTGTCCTAACACAACCTTAGACTCTTCATCATCATAATATACAAAATCAATACCACCATCATTTGGACCATTTGTAATCGAACTTTCGATATCATATAACTTTGGCTTTATACTCTTAATCTTATAACAGAAAAATTGCATCGCTAAATACTCAAAGGCATTTTCATCTGTCACCTTTTTATTGCTTTTTTCTAATTCTTCCTCAATACTTCTTAATTCATTCAAAAGTACTTCACTTGCCATAAAGTACACCTCCATAATCATAACTGCTCTTATTCAGTAAACTATTATTAATTATATCTCAAGTTATGATTTCCATAAAGATCTACTACGAAATTTGTAACATAAAAGAATCCCCAAGTATGACATATTCATCCCTGGGGTTCTATCTTTATTCTGTTTCTACATAAATTGTTGTGAACTTACAATGTGTAAGAGGCTTAACTTGAATAGTATTATCTACTACTTCAATACTATCTGCATATTCTTCTTTTAAATCTACATAATATGCTTTCTTAATATTTTGAGTAAATACTAATGTATCACTTTCTTCTTCATGGAACTGTCCATTATAAAGTCTGATAATATATCCGTCTTTATCTTCAGCTTTCTTAATTGCACTTACTACAAGTTTATTTTCTGTAGAGAATAATGAATAACTATCTTCTTTTGTACCTTCTACTTCTGGTTCTGAGAAGATTAGTCTACCATTTAAGAATTCTGAATATTCTCTTGCAACAACTGGAGTATTGTATGCTTTTGCTATATTTGCGATATGTGCACTATTGAAATCACCTGCAAAAGTTGTGAAACCAAATGAGAAATCAAGTGGTTTCTGTAATTCAGCATCACGTGTTTCAATAATACGTTCTCCGCTCGCACGTCCTGGACGATAGATGAGATTTTCTTTACCCATAAATGAGTAAGTTCTAAATAGTGTTAAACGGATTGCATGATCATCAATAACTTCATATTCACGTACTCCCTGAGGAATTAATGCTATTCCTCTTTCACTATTACTTAAGCTTACAAAGCTCTGTGTAGGTTCAATAGAGATAGGTGGTTCCTGCCATGTAGTATCACTCTGCTGGAAGTTGAGTGGTAAGTCATTATTCACTTCTTCTTTTACTGTTTTTGATCTTTCTAGTGCTGCATTATAAAGAGCCATTTCTTTTTCATGAACATTTGCTCTTTCAATAGCACCAAACTGCTCATCCGCAATATTTACTTTTGAAACAAGATCAGCATCAAATCCAACAAATATTAGTGCTATGGTTGATTTAGTACGTGAAGTCACAGATGTACCTGTAGCGGCAGGATTTGGAGTCTCTACACCAGAGCAGGCAAAAAAGATGGCATCTCAATCAAATGGTGCCATCGTTGGTAGTGCAATTATTAAGATTATTGAAAAATATGGAAAAGATGCGCCACAATATGTAGAAGCATATATAAAAGAGATGGTAGATGCACTTAAGTAAACTTGGTCCTAGGATCAAGTTTTTTTCATAAAAAAGAGCGCTCACGCGCTCTAATCTGGAATTCTATTATATCTCTTTCCATTTACTTCAAGTTCATTATTGTTTATTCTATTAAGGTGAATAGTCTGATCAATCTCTTTTGATTTATAATCATAAGTACTTGTATAATCATAAGTATAACAATAGAATCTTACTTCGTTATTTGTTCGACTTCCTGCATATATACATTTATACTCTGATTTTCTTTTCTCCTCACCCCTATTTGTTTCAAAGAATGCTACATCATCACCACGTATATCAAAATAATTTCCTTCTAGATCTCCTTCTATCTTCCATATTCCATCATATACATGATAATGATCATAAGTTACTTTTGCATAGATACCACCACCAAGTAGAATAACACAAACGACTATGAGTGAAACAAATACTTTTTTATTCTTCTTAAATGCATGGCAAAATGCCATAAATGTACTTTTGATAGATTCTTCATTTTCAGGCTCTTCTATTTTTGGTTCATGTAATATCTTACCCTGAGTAGTAAGTATCACTCCTATACCATTTATTACTTTTCCAAATACCCATACAAGAATCATTAAAAATACGAAAATAACTGCGTAATAGATTTTTCTACGTAGTAAATAATTATTTCCTAGATAAAAATACAAAAGAAATGCATTCACTAATATACCTATTAGCGTAAAAATCTTTGATAATGCTTTGAGTTCCCTTCCTAATCTATAGTGCATAATTAATCTCCCTTCATATTAGATTGTCTCTCATTATATCATACAATTATTTAAAAACAGTTCTATTTTCATCAGATGCTCAATACTCACATCTATATTCATAATATACATAACTAGGAAGTCCTTGCATTGTATAGACACGAAAAAACGTTAACAAGAACGTTATGGTGACTTTTATATACAAAAAACTTTCTCAATTAAAAGAGTTTAAGTATTGTGAGTGAGTGAGAGAGTTAGTTTATTTAGTTAATTAAACTAAGTGAGTTTGCTATATTTGTAGAATAATTAGTTTATTTTATCAATTAAACTAATTATGTTTGCTTATTTTGTTAAATAATTAGTTTATTTTGCTAAATTTTGTTTATTTATTGTATTAAACTAATAAATCAGTTATACTCTATTTAAACAAAGATAGTTTTATATAGTAGTCAAATTTTCATGTAATTAAATATTATAGAAAGGAGAAATTATGCTTAGCATCGAATTAAATGATTTAATCAAACAAATAATTAAGACAAAAGCCGAATCACAAACTATAGAAGTTAAAGCAGCACACAAAGGAACACCTAAACGTTTATATGATACATTATCAAGTTTTTCAAACCAGGACAGTGGTGGAATAATTGTATTTGGTCTAGATGAATCATTGGGTTTTGAACCCGTAGGTGTTTATGATTTGCAGGATTTACAAAAAAAAGTAACTGAACAATGCAACCAAATGGAACCTGTAGTTCGTGCTATATTTACAACCACAGAATATAAAGGGGTTAATATCTGTAGTGCAGAGATACCATCAATAGATATCACTAATCGTCCATGTTACTATCGTGGTGCAGGAAAAACAAAAGGATCTTATGTTCGTGTAGGTGATGCAGATTTACCTATGACAGACTATGAAATATATAGTTTTGAATCTTATAAGGCCCATGTTCATGATGATGAAAGACCAATCAATCGAGCTAATATATCTTTATTAGATGAAGCAGGTATCAATAACTATATTCTTCAAATGAAATTAAATAGACCTTATTTTTCAAAATTATCAGAAGAACAGATTTACGAATTATTATCTATTACACGAAACGGCGTACCTACTCTAGCTTCTGTATTGAATTTTGGAATATATCCACAAGGATTGCTTCCACAATTAGCTATTACCGCAACTGTTATTCCTGGTACTGAAATTGGTGAAACTACAAATGATGGTGTTCGTTTTCTAGACAACAAAAGAATTGAAGGAACATTGTCTGAAATGTTAGATGAAGCAATAGCCTTTTGTAATAGAAATATGCGTACTCAAACAATCATTGATCCAACAACAGGAAAAAGAACCGATAAAACCGAATATCCTATTAACGCCATCAGAGAAGCTATACTTAATGCATTAATTCATCGTGATTATAGTATTCATACTGAAGGAACTACTATCCAGATTTCTTTCTTCACTAACCGTCTAGAGATTCATAGTCCAGGCAGCCTTTATGGAAGAATGACTGTTAATGATTTAGGAAAAGCAAGACCTGATTTAAGAAATCCTGCACTTGCAACAATGTCTGAATTCTTACTTAAGACAGAAAATAGATATTCAGGTATTCCTACTATTCGTAGAGAAATGAAAGAACACGGTTTACCAGAACCTTTATTTGAAAACAAAAGAAACGAGTTTGTAGTCACTTTATTCAACAAAACAGAAAGCCCAATAGATGATATTCACGATAATACTGATTTAATCACTTTTTGTAAAACTCCAAGAACAAGACAGGAAATAAGTGATTATCTAGACCTTAAAACAGTCTATTTCGTAACAAAAAAATATATACAACCTCTTGTTAATCAAGGAAAACTAAAACTCTTGTATCCCGACAAACCAAAAAGTAAAAATCAAAAATATTATTCTTAGTGGAAATACTCCTTTTACATTTCAGCAAAAGGAGTTTTTAATATTCTAAAAACATAAGATATTTTTTATTATCTTAAGAAAACTTAAGTACCTTACCATCTACCCTATTAGTATAATAAGATAAACGGAGGGAAGGACCATGAACAATACTCTTACATTCAGATTTGCGAAACGTAGTGATACAGCACTCATTCTTCAATTCATCAAAAAGTTAGCTGCTTATGAGAAGATGCTAGATGAAGTGGTAGCAAATGAAGCCACACTTGAAACATGGATATTTGATAAGCAGAAAGCAGAAGTGATTTTTGCGGTAGTAGATAATAAAGAAATAGGATTCGCATTATTCTTCCACAACTTCTCTACATTCTTAGGACGTTCTGGTATTTATTTAGAAGATTTATATGTAAAGCCAGAATATCGTGGAAACGGTTATGGTAAGGCAATTCTTAAGAAGCTTGCTTCTATTGCAGTAGAACGTGGCTGTGGACGTTTAGAATGGTGGTGTCTAGACTGGAATAAGCCTAGTATTGATTTCTATTTATCTCTAGGTGCCAAGCCTATGTCAGATTGGACAGTATATAGAATTGCAGGAGATACTCTAAAAGAACTCGCAGACTAGAGGAGATGTTCCCATGAAGAAGAAAACAATTATATCTATCATATTTGCATGTATGATTATTGTAAGTGGAATCATGTATTGTAATTATTCTAAAGACTATAATCATGTAATCAAAGAGAACTGGAATATATCTATTCCTTCAGATTCTGATTATTCTGAAGTATATAGTAAGGATGCTGGATCAAGTTTTAATGGAGATGGTGTCCGTTATCATGTTTTTACATATGAAAATGAAGAACCTATCGAAAAGATGTTTTCCTGGAAAAAAGATCAAGGAGAAACCATCTACGATGGTAACTATATAGATGCTACCAATAAATGGCTGGATGAGATCAATGTACTTGCAATAAGTCGTCCTCAACACACCGATTGTGTCTATTGGTATAAGTCACATGAAGACCATAGTGAAATAATCATATTATGGAACAAGAAAGAAAAAAGACTCTATGTTGTAGAATCCTTCATGTAAAAGAACCTGTTCAAATGAGCAGGTCCTTTTAAAGTTCGTATTTATTTGCAATCCTTTCAAGTACTTCATCAGCATCTATAATGTTACCTTCGTTAGACTGTTGTCTTGAAAGAACCATTAAGTGTATAATGTTTCATGACAAAAGAGAGATCCTCCACAGCACTATTTTTATATACAATCTGCTTAATGGATCCTATTTAGTGCTATACTATTAACAGGCAATAGTAAGGAGGCATAAGTTATGGATAAAGTATTAGAATGGGCAAAAGAATTACAGAGCCTTGCACAAGCAGGACTTTTCTATGGACACGATGTATATGATAAAGAGCGTTATCAGCGTATAAGAGAGATTGCAGCAGAAATGATGTTAACAAGAACAGATATACCAGCCGAAAAGATTCATGGATTATTCTGTAATGATGTAGGTTATCAAACGCCAAAAGTAGACACTCGTGCAGCTATATTCAAGGATGGAAAGATTCTTCTTGTAAAAGAAAAAGGGCAATGGTCTGTTCCTGGAGGATGGTGTGAATTTAATCTTTCTCCTGCTGATAATGTAGTGAAAGAAACTAAAGAAGAAGCAGGGTTGGATGTCTGTGTTAAAAAGGTTATATCTGTACAAGATAGGGATAAGCATAACCTTCCACCTTATGCTTATGGTGTTGTAAAGATCTTCTACTTATGTGAAGTACTAGGTGGAGAGTTTATTGAAAATATAGAAACAACTGAAAGTAGATATTTTTCTAAAGAAGAACTTCCAGAATTAGCTGAACATAAATGTAACAAAGAACAAATACTGATGTGTTTTGACGCTTATCAATCTGATCATTGGACAGTAACTTTTGATTAGAAATTATATCTTTCAAATTAACACCACTAAAAAATGCAACGTTAGATTTCTAACATTGCATTTTTCAAATATCTACATTTAGAACTTTAAGCGTTATTACTAATAAACAAAAATCACTTATTCTACCGCATCTTTACGTACATAGTGTGATGCACGCCCTTTACCTTTACGTATAATAGCGCCTTCTTCTACAAGTTTCTTTAACGCAGACTCTACCGAAGAACTACCTAGACTTGGACAGTTTTCCATTGCATCTTTCTTAGTAAAGGTTCCAATTGTATTATTCACGTAAGTTTTTACCACATCATAAGATGTACTTCGTTTTCCACTCTTTTCACTTATAGTTAATCTATCTTCAAATTCACGATAGCATTTCAAAATAATTCCAAGCATATATTTGATAAATGGTTTGGGATCATTTGTACCTTCATGCCATCTGAAATCTGCTTGTGCTAAAGCTTGATAATAGGCTTCTTTTGTTTCAGAAATCTCCTTTTCTATACTAATATATTTACCAACCACATAATCATTTCTATACAACAATAACAATGTAAGCAATCGGCTCATTCTGCCATTTCCATCATTAAAAGGATGTACACAGAGGAAATCTAAAATTACACAAGGTATTAGAATCAGAGGATCAACAATTTCCTGTTCTAAAGCTCGTTGATAACTGTCGCATATTTGTTCAATGGCACCTGGTGTCTCATACGGTTCTAAAGGCTTAAACAATATCCTTTTCTCTCCATTTGGTAAAACAGCATCTATCTCATTTGGAATAGTCTTATATTTTCCACCATAAGTCAATTCAGTATACTGAAGTAAATCACGATGTAACTGTAATATATAATTTGATCTAAACGGGATATATTCATAGTTTTCATGAATCAGATTCAGAACGTTTCGATATCCTAAGATTTCTTTTTCATTACGATTTCTAGGTGTTGTTTTATCTTCGACTAATTGTTGGAGACGAGATCTCGTAGTTATAATACCTTCAATACGGTTTGAACTTTCCGTACTTTGTACTTTTGCAACCTCAACTAAACGTTCTAACTCTACAGGCTTCTGTCGAAGATATAATTCTTGTTTTCCTTTGTATTCATGAATTTTCGCAACATAAGATAATATCTCATTATCCCATGTACGCAAACTCAAATAACTGTAATCAAAACTTCTCATACTCTTCTCCTTCCTTTTTTCTCCCAAAATGTATCTCTTTTCTCCCAATTATATACATATTTTGGGAGAAAAGAATAAAATTGGGAGAAAAACAACTAATATATATCACTTAATTGGTGAGAATAATAAATTGTTAGTTGTTTTTCACTATACTCCAACAATACTATCTTACAAAACACATCTCTTTTCTCCCAAATCAACATTTATTTTGTGAGATAAATAAATAAGTTAGGAGAAAAAATGCAACGTTAGATTTCTAACATTGCATTTTTGTTTACATTAATATTTAGGTGTTAATCCTACATACATATCTTTGTAGTGTTTTGCACTCTGTTCCCAAGAGACATCTTTGTTCATATTACGAACTACCATTTCATCCCAATATGGTCTACTTTCGAAGTAAAGTGTCTTAGCACGATTGATTGCATCATATAAAAGACCACTTTCATATCTATCGAATGTAAATCCATTACCAGTGTTATCAAATAAGTTATAAGGCTGTACTGTATCTTTTAATCCACCAGTTTCTCTTACGATTGGTACTGAACCATATCTCATACTAATTAACTGAGTTAATCCACATGGTTCAAATCTAGATGGTACTAATAATGCATCACATCCAGCATAGATGTTATGTGCTACATTTTCATTGTAGGCAATATAAGCACAGAAGTTACCCTTATACGCATTTTCATAATAACGGAATGCATCTTCATATTCTGCATCACCTGTACCTAATACAACAACCTGTGTATGTTCATCCATAATATGTGGAATTACATTATTTACAAGATCTAGACCCTTCTGGTTTGTCAAACGTGAAATCAAACCAATGACAATCTTATGATCATCTACTTCTAATCCTAATGATTCCTGTAAAGCTTTCTTATTTGCTTTCTTGTTTTCAATAACATTCTGACTATTATATGGCGCAGCTAATAGTTTATCAGTTGCTGGATTCCAGATATCTGTATCAATACCATTTACGATACCTACAAGCTTGTTATGATGATATCTTAAGTGTTCTTCAAGACCTTCACCATATTCTTCAGTCTGGATTTCACCAGCATATGTATTACTTACTGTAGTTACAACATTACTATAAGTAATACCACCCTTTAACATGTTCGCATCCAACCAATTTTGTGTGAGGCAGTCTTTATTAAATACATAATCAGGAAGTCCTGACCAGTATTGAATAGTCTTTCTATCATAGATTCCCTGGAATCTTAAGTTATGAATAGTAAGTACACAACTTGCACGTCCTACATTGCTGTCTTTAAAGCATGTTCTTAAGTATAGAGGAACTAAAGCAGCCTGCCAGTCATGACAATGTACAACATCAGGTGTCCAATCTAAATAGTTAAGTGCTGCAAGAGCCGCTTTACCAAAATAACAGAATTTAGGAATATCATCGATTAGATTAGTATATGGATTACCCCAAGAGAAGAATTCATCGTTATCAATAAAATCATAAACAACGCCATCTTCCTGATATTCCATAATACCTACATAATACTGTTTACCATCTGCACATAAGTCCATAGAGAATGACCCTTTATATTCCATCTTTTCCTGGAATTTCTGTGGAATACATTTATATCTAGGAATAATAACCTTAACATCACAATTCAACTTAGCAAGACTCTTAGGAAGAGCAGACATAACATCTCCTAATCCACCTGTCTTTACAAATGGATAACATTCAGAACCAATGAATGCCACACTTCTACGTGGTCCTAAATCAACTGGTGCTGGAGCAGGTGCTTCTTCAACAGGAGTTTCCTGAACAACTACTTCAGGTTCTACTTCAACCTTCTTTTCAACTTCAGGAGCTACTGTTTCTTCTACTTTAGGTTCTTCCTTCACAGGAGCTTCTTTCTTAGCAGCTGCAGCCTTCTTAGTTGTCTTCTTTGCAGTTGCTTTCTTAGTTGTCTTTTTAGGTGCTTCTTCTTTTACAGTTTCTGTCTTAGCTGCAGCTTTTTTAGCTGTAGTCTTCTTAGTTGTTGCTTTCTTTGTTGCAGTCTTTTTAGCTGTTTCCTTTTTAGGTTCAGCTTCCTTTACTGTTTCCACCTTAGCAGCTACTTCCTTTACTGGAGCTTCTTCTTTAACTGCTTCTGTTTTTGTAGTTGCAGTTTTCTTAGCAGTTGTCTTTTTAGGAGCAGCTTCCTTTACTACTTCTACCTTAGTAGCTGTTTCCTTTACAGGCTCTACCTTTTTAGTTTCAGCCTTTACAGCTGTAGTCTTCTTAGTTGTTTCTTTTGCAGGAGCAGTTTTTTTAACTGTTGTTTTCTTTGTAGTTGTAGTCTTCTTAGCTGTCGCTTTTTTAGGTTCAGCTTCTGTTACTGCTTCTACTTTAGTAACTGTTTCCTTTACAGGAGTCTCTTTTTTAGTTGCAGTCTTAGTGGCTGTAGCTTTCTTAACTGTTTCCTTTACAGGAGCAGCTTCTTTTGTTGTATCCTTAGCAGCTGTCACTGTTTCTTCCTTAACAGCAGCTGCTTTTGTAGTTCTTTTCTTTGTAGTTTTCTTTCTCATATCTTCTTCTCCGATCTCTTAGATTAAATCAAAACATAAAAGCCTAACTTTCTCATTTTCTCTTGCAACATCCCCTACTATTACAATTAAACTTTAAGTTCACTTAAAGTTAGTAATATATTCAAAATATTTCTTTATTTATTGTACCATAATCTGTAAAAGTTGTTTATACAAAAGAGACTTATTCCAAAAAATGGATTTATGCATATTCCTCCAAATACTTATTATATGTATTCTTATCAATACAAACATATACCTTATCCCAGAAAGCATCATAATCATTATTAATAGCTAATCTCTCACAGCATTTCTCTGCATTCTCTTTCATAACCACGAAGTACTTCTGCTTCTTCTATAAGTCCTATCTCATCAAATACTTTCACAGCATCAGCATATGATTTTAAATCTAATCCATCCATAACTAATCCTGTAATAGAATCAATAACAGCAATAATATTCTTGATCCACGAAGGATACTTTTCTAATTCACTTCTTATCTCAAGATATTCATTTCTTCAGTCACCTCTCTTGTAATATATTTTACCATTATTCTCTCAAACAATAGAAAAGCGAATCACTCGCAAGGATCATTTCAAAACATTCCATGTATTTAAACGGGGATTTGCGTATATTTAGCACTTATATGAACGGGGATTTGCGTATTTTCTATGTTTATTTGTAATAAGATTCAGGGCATATAGTATACAATGAAAAAAAGTACTACAATGAAACGCCATCTTGATATCGAACTTCTTAACGATATCATTCGCAAACTTGCGAATGATGAACAACTTCCAGAGAAAAATAAAAATCACGCTTTAGTTGGAAACTGGACTTGGCATCGTAAGTGCAATATTCTGCCAGATTGGCTATTGGTTTATCGTATTGAGAATGATTTGCTCATCTTGGCATTATCCTGAACAGGAACACATAATGATTTATTCCGTAAATAAAAGCACTTGGTACAATACAACCAGGTGCTTTTCCTATAAACAAGAAAGTAGACTAACCTATCACTAGGCTAGTCCCTTATCAAACCGTACGTGCACTA
>NZ_QTUM01000036.1:18932-23506 GCF_003435615.1 Catenibacterium sp. AM22-6LB | reverse complement strand
TTGCCCGGTGGTGTGAGAGGACGAAAATAATTTTAATTATTTTCTCCTACTCGATTGTTATTTAAAATTGTTGATAAATTAAAACAATAAGAATAATTTATTATTGCATGCATAATTGAAACAGTTACTTGAAACGATAGTTCACTATTTTATCGTAAATATCGCCATAGTTTTATCTATTTTTGTGTTTTGTACATATAAAAGTATGGTATATTTGCAGAAAATTTGGTATACTTATTGAGGCATAAAAAGATTGTTTTTATTTTTAAACAAAAAATATTTAAGGAGGAGAGTATGGAAAACTCAAAAATGAAATGGTATACCCTGGCTTTCATGGCATTTTCTACTGTTTGGGGTTTTGGTAACGTACTTAACGGTTTCGTTTACTTCAACGGTATCCAGGTTATATTCAGCTGGATTTTAATGTTCGCTTTATACTTCGTACCATATGCCCTTATGGTTGGTGAACTTGGTTCAGCATTTAAAAATGCCGGTGGGGGTGTCAGCTCATGGATCAAGGAAACAATGGGTCCTAAACTTGCATACTATGCAGGGTTCACTTATTGGGCTTGTCACATCACTTATATCGCAAGTAAAGGTACTGGTGGATTAAAGGCTCTTAGCTGGGTAATCTTCAGAAACCATACAGTTTATGATAGCTTACCAACTATCTATGTTCAGTTAGCTACACTTGCTGTATTCTTATTATTCTGCTATATTGCAAGCCGTGGATTAAACCCACTAAAGAAACTTGCTACATTAGCAGGAACATCAATGTTTGTTATGTCAATCCTTTATATCTTAATGATGTTCGCAGCACCAGCTATCAACCCTAATGGTGGCTATGTACATATGGACTTTAGTTTTAAAAACATCGTGCCACAGTTCAATGTACAGTACTTCACATCATTATCTATCTTAGTGTTTGCGGTTGGTGGATGTGAAAAGATTTCACCATATGTAAACAAGGTAGAAAATCCTGAAAAGGGATTCCCTAAAGGTATGATTGCACTTGCTATCATGGTTTGTGTATGTGCTATCTTAGGTACATTCGCAATGGGTATGATGTTCGATCCTAAGATGATCAATGCTTCTGAACAGGCATTCGAAAGCTATGTTGCTAACGGGGCTTATTGGTCATTCCAGAAATTAGGTGAATACTATCATATGGGTGATACATTACTAGTTATCTACGCATTATGTAACATGGTTGGTCAGTTCTCTACTTTAGTATTAAGTATTGATGCTCCACTTAGAATGTTATTAGACAACGAAGAAACTAGAGATTATATCCCATCTGCTTTATTCAAGAAGAATAAGTATGGTGCATATATTAACGGTATTAAGTTAGTTGTTGTACTTTCTGGTTCAATCATCTTAATCCAGTCATTCGTTCCTGGTGCAGCTGCTGTATTAAAACAGTTAAATAAGCTTAACTCAGTATGTATGCCAATGCGTTACTTATGGGTATTTGCTGCTTATGTTGCTTTACGTCAGGCTATGGACAAGTTCCCAGCAGAATATCGTTTCGTTAAGAATCAGGCTGTTGCTAAGTTCTTCGGTATCTGGTGCTTTATCGTAACTGCAGCTTGCTGTGTACTTGGTATGTATGACAAAGATCCATTCACATTCGCATTAAACGTAATTGCCCCTGTAGTTCTTTGTGCTTTAGGATTAATCATGCCTAAACTTGCAGAAAAAGAACGCCGTGAAGGAAAAAGATAAATGATATAAAATATCCTTTTGGCAGGGCCAGAAGGATATTTTTATATAAATTAAGGAGATAATAAAAATGTTTAAGGAAACTTCAAAAGAATTATTAGATTTCTTATCAAAAAGTCCTACTGCTTTCCATGCAGTAGAAAACTATCGTCAGATCTTAAATGCTGATGGATTTAAAGAATTATTAGAAAGTGAACATTGGGATATTGTACCAGGTGGTAAGTATTATGTAACAAGAAATAATACAAGTATCTTAGCATTTAAAGTAGGCACAAAGTTAGATAACTACAGCTTCAACATCGTGACTTCACATACAGATTCACCAACTTTCAAGGTTAAAGAAAATGCTGAAATCGAAGTGAAGAATAAGTATACTCAGTTAAATACTGAAGGATACGGAGGAATGTTATGTGCTACTTGGTTAGATCGTCCTCTATCAATTGCTGGTCGTGTATTAGTATCTGAAGGTAACAGCATCGTTACTAAGTTACTAAACATTGATCGTGATTTATTAATGATCCCTAACGTAGCTATTCATATGAACCGTGCGGCTAATGATGGATTTAAGTATAACTTACAGGTAGATATGCTTCCATTATTAAGTGCTGGTGATGATCGTCAGAAAGACTTCAAACAGATTCTTGCGGATGAATTAGGTGTAAAGAAAGAAGACATCTTAGGACATGACTTATATCTTTATAACCGCATGGCTCCATCTATCTGGGGTGCTAATGAAGAATTCATTTCTGCAGGTCACTTAGATGATTTACAGTGTGGTTTCGCTTCATTAAAGGCATTACTTGCTGGTTATAACGATGAATCAATCGATATCATGGCTTGCTTTGATAACGAAGAAGTAGGTTCAGGAACTAAGCAGGGTGCTGACTCTACATTATTAAGAGATACATTAACTCGTATCAACAGTGCTTTAGGTAAAACTGAAGAAGACTACCACCGTGCACTTGCATCAAGCTTCATGCTTTCTTCAGATAATGCACATGCTGTACATCCAAATCATCCAGAACATACTGATGCAACTAACTGCACTTATATGAATGAAGGTGTTGTCGTTAAGTCACATGCTGGTCAGAAATATACAAGTGATGGCGTATCAATGGCAGTTGTAAAGGCTCTTGCATCTGGCGCAGATGTACCTCTACAGTATTTCGCTAACCGTTCAGATAAGGCTGGAGGAAGTACTTTAGGTAATATCGCTATGGCTCAGGCTTCTATGAATGCTGTAGATATCGGTTTACCTCAGCTTGCAATGCATTCATCATATGAAACTGCTGGTATCAAGGATACTTACTATGCAATCTCATTAATGAAGGCATTATTTGATTCACATATTCAGGAAACATCTACTCATAGCTTAGAAATTAAACGCTAATGAAGTTTCAACAAGATAGAGAAAAGCTCATGGTTTCTATGATGGTAGGAACCATGACTTCCTATATCGCTCTTATGTTTGTAAAAGAGCTGATCAATCAGAAGTATTTAATCAATTTCTATATCGATAGCTTAGTTGCTGTTGTTGCACTTGTTCTGGCATTCCTGCAGATCAAGATGCAATATAAGATATATAAAGAGAGAAAGATTTCTTCTAAATCACTCAATATTACATTATTAAGCATTCTTTTCGCACTAATTTTAAACGTTTTATTCCCTAAGGGAATTGATTTCTCATTCCTAGTATTAGTCATTGGAATGATTGCTTCAAATCGTTTGTGCAGTAAAGAATGGCCAAAGTGAACTACTCCGACTTAATATTTTATTAAGTCGGGGTTTTTTAGATGCTTACGCATCCGTTTAAGAAGATTGATATTTAAGTCTCCACCTATTGCTAGGCAATCCTTATTCTTATAGGCGTGTCCACTTCGCCTCTACTGTATAGGATGTTTACATCCACAACGCTACTTTTACGCATGATATTTAATGCACCATTCACATCTGCATTCAGAACTTGTCCGGTGGCTGTTCTATACTGTCCACGATGTATTCTCTTTCCACTGAAATGGTATTCTTCAGTATCATCACTCTTATAGACTGGTATGACATCCTTATCCCAGAAGCTGGCCTTTGAAGTGTAGGATTCTTCTTGCATGACAAGTATGATGTCATTCAATTCACAGAGATACTTAAGCTTATCTATTAGCTTTCCATAAGGAATATTGATAAATATCTGATTATTTCTTTTACCTATATTGGAACCTTTTTGAAATGTTTCATTATAGCCCATAACAAGAGTTCCAATATCATGATCGATACAGTAATCAATCACCCTGCGTGCAGTCTTGTTCATGTAGTCATTTATTCTATTGTTGCGCCTGCGTGCTAATGCCTTCTGTCTGTTGGTCGGCTTCCTGCCATAGTCCTGCTTATCCTTGATGGACTGTAATCTTGCATTTTTCTTGTTGAACCACTGATTGATGGACTTCAGTCTTCTTCCATCGATGATGAATGTTTCACCTTTACTTGATACTGCAGTGACAAGATTATTGATACCTAGATCTAATGCCAGTGCATTTGTTGTATTGAGATTCCTTTGAATGCATTCAGCTTCATAGGTATACTGAATTTCAAAGAACCTGGCATCTGCCTTTGGTATGATACGTATTTCCTTCACTTTCTTATCAAGCAGTATAGGTGGAACAGTAATCTCAACAGCCTTATGTGTCTTTTTGAAGCTGTTTGAATATGGAAGTATGAGCTTATTCCCTTTAAGTCTTACAAATCCAATGACAAGTGTAGTATATCCATCCTTCGGAAGATAGCGTGGAAGTTTGCAGTCCTTAAGTGCATACTTTCCCTGCTTTGCCTTTTTAAGAAGACCAAAGAATGATTTAAATGAG
>NZ_QTUM01000036.1:0-18922 GCF_003435615.1 Catenibacterium sp. AM22-6LB | reverse complement strand
AATATGGAAGTATGAGCTTATTCCCTTTAAGTCTTACAAATCCAATGACAAGTGTAGTATATCCATCCTTCGGAAGATAGCGTGGAAGTTTGCAGTCCTTAAGTGCATACTTTCCCTGCTTTGCCTTTTTAAGAAGACCAAAGAATGATTTAAATGAGCCATCTACTTCCTTCAGTATCTGCTGTGCCATATTGGAATTAAGCGTTCTATAGTTATCAGACGACTTCAGAAGTGCATAGTTCTTCTCATAATTGAGATACTTGCCTTCTGCAAAGTAGTGCTGTCTGATATTATAGATTGCCTGATTAGTAAGATTCTTTGCAATATGACATAATTCCTTGATGGAACGATAGTCTTCCTTAGACAGATGCTTTACCTGCTGTTTGACTGTAAGATACATATATTTAGCCTCCTTTTTATAGATTTAGGAAAAAAAAGCTTCCCATATATTTTATACTCTCACTATTCCAAAATTTCTCAAACAAATTCATCATCGGCATTCATTACCCACCTATGTTTTATATTGAGATGGGGATTTCTGCCGTTTCTTTAGATAAATTTGTTTTCTCGTAAATCCTTTAATTTAGAATTAACCTTTTATGGCTATCTTTATTACAGAAAGATGTTATAATGGAGTAGGAAGAGAACATTAGCACCTGCCGATTCTCTTCAACTGCCTCATGCCAGTGACCTGAACGCTGGCTTTTTTTGTTAGAAAGGGTGATTATAATGCAAAGATTAGCACATAGAGGGTATAGTGATTTATTTCCAGAAAACACAATGTCTGCTTTTGAAAAAGCAGTAAATTCTTCATTTGAAGGTATAGAAACAGATGTACAGATGACAAAAGATGGCGAACTTCTGTTACTACATGATGATAAGATCAATCGTACAAGTAATGGTAAAGGTGTTTTAAGAAATATGACATTTAAAGAAGCACGTCAATATAATTATAATAATAAGATGGATATCACAGAACAGATTCCTACGCTTGATTCTCTCTTGACATTACTTGATTCTACCGATAAATTATTGAATATAGAAATCAAGGATACTGTATCTAGTGGTCTTGAAGAAAAACTAAGAGATGTGATTATGAAACATCATATGACAGATCGTATTTATTTTTCTTCTACAAGTCTAGAAAGATTATTAAATATGCGTGCTTTAATGCCTGATTCTTATTATGCTTTAATTGTACTAAGAGGTTATAAGAAGTGTAAACAGCAGGTGATTGATCATCATTTAGATGGTATTCATAGTCGTTATTCTTATTTAACACATGAAGAAATAGTAGATTTAAAAAGTAGACATATTAAAATAGGTGCCTGGACAATTAAAGAAAAAGAACAGTATGACTTCTTTAAGAAAGAAGATATTGATTTTATATTTGCGAATGGATTATTTGAAGAGGATAAATAATGAGATTAGATAAATTTTTAAAGTTATCACGTATTATTAAGAGAAGAACATTATCTAAAGAAATAAGTGAAGCATCACGTGTTAAAGTAAATGGTAAAGTAGCTAAACCTGCTACTAAATTGAAAATTGGGGATGAAATAGAAGTTAGCTTTGGACGTACTATTTTAACATTGAAAGTATTGATGCTTAAAGACCATGTATTAAAGGATGAAGCATCTTCTCTTTATGAAATTATTAAAGAAGAAAAAGTAGAAGAAGAAACTATTTACTAAGAGCCTTTTGTAAGGTTCTTTTTTTAATAGCAGAATAATGGTATAATGCGAGTAGTTAAGGAGTTGACTCGAATGGCTAAAAAGAAAAGAAAAATGGGTAACATATATGGAATTGTCTTTCTTATAATTTCTGTATTTCTTATTTATACTTTAATCGCAAAAGTACAGCATATCCAGGCTGAAAAGGTCACTTATCAGAAACTTGTTGTACAAGAGAATGAATTAAAGAAAGAAAAAGCAAAACTTTCAAAAGAAGTAAATAGTTTAAATGATAGTGATTATGTAGTACGTTATGCACGTAGTCATTATATATTTTCTAAAAATGGTGAAGAAGTCATTATTCTTCCAGAAAATAAATAAGCATGAGGCTTATTTGTTTTTGTAAGGAGATTATATGTTTCAAAAGATTTATAATAAATGTAGAAATAAAAATATAATTGTATATCTTCCTGATGATTATTATCAAAGTGAAGAGAGATATCCTGTTCTTTATATGAATGATGGTCAGAATGCCTTTTTTGATGACCAGGCTTATATTGGTGTCAGCTGGGGTATGGAGGATTATTTAAAAAGAAGTGGGATGAAGGTCATAGTTGTGGCTATTCCCTGTGTCTTTAGTGAATATGGTCGTGCAAGTGAGTATGGGCCATGGGATGTTGAAAGTGGTACATTAATGCGTGATGATTCTCATGAGATAATTAAAGGTACAGGAGAAGACTATTGTCAGTGGCTGATTCATGATTTGAAGCCCTCTATAGATCGCCGCTTTCGAACTATTAAAGATAATACTGCTATGGTAGGAAGTTCTTCTGGTGGTATTATTACAGCGTATGCCTGTATGAAGCATCCAAATGTATTTCATAAAGGTGCTGCAGTTTCAACTGCTTATTGGCTCTATCAAAAGGAATTTATTGATTTAGTGAAGACAAGTGACCTAAGTGGAATTGAACGTTTCTATTTTGATGTAGGTGGTAAAGAAGGTTATGATGATGATTCTTTAAGTCAGGATTATTTATGGTCTAATAATGAAATGGAATATTTAATAAGACAAAAAGGAATTGACTATATGTATCGTGTCTTTGAACATGATGTACATAGTGAAGCCTGCTGGAGAAATAGAGTACCAGTCTTTATGTCTTATTTATATGGAGGAAAATAATTATGTATCAAATGATGCTATCGGATTTAGATGAAACACTTCTTATAGGTCAGCATGTCCCTGTATTTAATCAGGAGGCAATACATGAGGCTAAAAAGCATGGTTTGCGTTTTGTAATTGCAACGGGACGATCTCATAGAATGATTGGGGATATTCTTAAAGAAATTGGTACATATGATATGCCTGGTGAATATTCTATTTGTTTTAATGGTGGTCTTGTAATAGAGAATAAAGACTTTAAGATTCTTCATTTCCAGGGGCTTGATTATAAATTATTAAGGAAATGTTTTGATTATGGATGTAAAGAAAATCTTTGCATGCTCGTTTTCACATTAGACTGCTGTTATATTTATAATCCAGATGAATTTGAAGTAAATAGAAAGATTGAACAGAAAACGCCAATGAAGGTGATATATGATCATGAGATTGAATTCTTAAAAAATGAATCTATCGCAAAGATTCTTTTGGTAAAGAGAGATATGAATTATTTGAAGGAATTACGTGATGAGATGTATCAGGATATTGGAGACCAAGTAGAACTCACTTTCTCTTCTGAACGTTATCTAGAATGTAATGCGATTGGTATTAATAAGGGTGTAGGTTTAAAGTGGCTTGCAGATTATTTGAATATTGATATTAATGATACAATTGCGATTGGCGATAATTATAATGATGTGTCAATGATCAAGGAAGCAGGACTAGGAGCCTGTGTGAGCTGTGCTCATGATGATATTAAAGAAATCAGTGATTATGTCTGTGAAAAGAATTTTGATGAAGGTGCAGTGAAAGAAGTAATAGAAACATTTGTATTAAAGGGGGCATAAGAGATGGAATATAAATTAATTGCAAGTGATTTAGATGAAACTTTATTAAACGATGACCATGTTGTACCAGAAAGTAATATTTATTGGATTCAAAAAGCAGTGAAGGAACGTGGTGTGAAGTTTGTGCCAGCAACAGGAAGAGGTTATATGCAGATCTTGCCTGAACTTACACAGTTAGGTTTAAAAGATATGGAAGGAGAATATGTTTTAAGCTTTAACGGTGCTGCTTTAACTGAGAATAAAGATAATCGTATTATTGAATTCAATGGCTTAGGATTTGATAAGATGAAGGAAATCTTTGAATTTGGTTTAAAACAGGATGTCTGCATACATGTTTATACAAATGATACACTTTATGTATATAACTTAAGTGAATCTGAAGCAGAAAGAATTAAGCACCAAAAGCTTGAAGTTGTTTATCCAAAAGAAAATAGTGTTGATTTCTTAAAGGATGCCACTATCGCAAAGATTTTATATCAGAATGTGGATGTGCCTTATTTAATGAGCTTAGAACCAAAAATGGCAGACATTACTAAAGGATGTTCAGTAAGCTATTCTTCTAACCGTTATATGGAATTCAATAAGGAAGGCGTAGATAAAGGAGTAGGACTCCAGCATCTTGCAGATCAATTAGGTATCAAGATAGAAGAAACTATTGCGGTTGGAGATAACTATAATGATATGGCAATGCTTAAAAAAGCAGGTTTAGCTGTCGCTGCAGGTAATGCAGTTGAAGATGTTAAAAAAGCATGTGACTACACAACGCATGCAGATAATAATGAAGGTGTAGTCGCAGAATTAATTAAGAAGTTTATTTTTCATGAAGACATTTAAATCTATTATTGAAAATGAAGCCAAACAGCCTTACTATCAAGCATTACATAAATTTGTAGAAGCAGAATATGCTTCTAAAACAATATTTCCTCCTCATAATCATATATTGCATGCATTTAATTTCTGTGATTATGAAGATATAAAGGTTGTTATTATAGGTCAGGATCCTTATCATGAATTACATCAAGCCAATGGTTTAGCTTTTAGTGTGAATAAAGGCGTACGCATACCACCTTCACTTGTGAATATTTATAAAGAAGCTCATGATGATGTAGGTATTGATATACCAAATCATGGTGATTTGACAGCATGGGCAAAGCAGGGTGTTCTTCTTTTAAATACTGTCTTAACAGTACAGGAAGGATATGCAAATTCTCATAAGGGTAAAGGCTGGGAAATCTTTACTGATCATATTATTGAAGAGATGAATAAACGTGAAAAGCCTGTTGTGTTTATTTTATGGGGACGTCAGGCAGAAAACAAAGCCAGTATGATTGATACAAATAAACATTGTGTCATTACAAGTGCGCATCCATCTCCTTTGAGTGCTCATCGTGGTTTCTTTGGCTCTAAGCCATTTTCTCGTACTAATGAATTTCTTGTTAGTCAAGGGATAGAACCAATAGATTGGAGGATTGATTAATGTTTAGAAATATAGATAAAGCAATCGCATATATTGAATCTAAGAGACATAAGAATACAATTGAATCATTTAGAAGAATTCTAGAAGAATTAGGCATTGATACAAAACAGAAGAATATGATTCATATTGCAGGTACAAATGGAAAAGGCTCTACAGTGAACTATCTAAGAAGTATTTTAAATGCGCATGGATATCATGTAGGAACATTTACTTCTCCTTATATGATTAAGCATAATGATCGTATTCGTATTGATGATCATCCTATTAGTGATGAAGATTTACTTGCACTGATTAATAAATATGAATCAGTCATTGAAGAAAAGAATCTATCTATGTTTGAAATTGATGTTTTAATCATGCTAGATTATTTCTCTACTCATGACTTAGATTATCGTATTATTGAATGTGGTATTGGTGGTGCCAATGATAAGACAAATGTCATTCAGCCAATTATTAGTGCAATCACTAATATTGGGAATGACCACTTAGATCAGATTGGTCCTAGTCTTTATGATGTCATTAATGAAAAGATGGGAATCATTAAAGAAGGACAATACTTTATTACAAGTGAAGTAGAAGGAACAGTACTTGCAAGATTACAGGAACAATGTGATGCAATGGGTGCGACAATGGTTGTTGTACCTGAATATCAGGTATCACGTTATCCATTCCATTTCCGTTATCGTGATATGGCCTTTACTTTAAAGAATCAGGGAATTTATCAGATTGCGAATGCACGTTTAGCTCTTACTATTGCGAATAAACTTATTACTTTAGATTCAGAAACAACTGAAAAGGCGATAGAAAGTGCTGTATGGTATGGTCGTTTTGAAATGATGACTGTAGCAGGACATCAAGTTATTCTTGACGGTGCGCATAATACGGATGGTATTAAAGCGTTACTAAGTACAGTGCAGTATGTCCGTACTGAAGATACAGTCTTTATCTTTTCAGGTTTAAAGGATAAGGATGTAGATGAAATGATTGAACTGATCGATGAAGCAGGTTATCCAATTTATTTGACATCATTTAATGATGAACGTGCATCTGATCTAGATGGTTATCGCAGCTTTAGTTCTGTAACTGTAGTCCCACATTTTGCAGAAGCTATTAAAGTCGCATTACTTAAGCATGATCAGCTTGTTATTACAGGTTCACTTCATTTTATTTCTTCGGTAAGAAAATATCTTAAACAGAACTATTAAGTCAGACTTACACGTAAGTCTGACTTTTTATATTTAAAATGTAATAGATGTGTTGTATAATGATTTTAGTAATTTGAGGAAATTGGATCTTATAACTATCATAATTGCAACAATTGTGATAGAATAGATTTATCCAAAAGAAAGCGATTACATTTTTTAGGAGGAGATAGAGAAATGGGTAAAGAAATCGTTGCTATGATCCTAGCCGGTGGCCGTGGAACAAGATTAAAAGAATTAACTGCGAAAGTTGCTAAACCTGCTGTCTACTTTGGTGGTAAATATCGTATTATCGACTTCCCACTAAGTAACTGTGCCAATTCAGGTATTGATGTAGTAGGTGTTTTAACACAGTATGAATCAGTACTACTAGGAACTTATGTTGGTTCTGGTACTAAATGGGGTCTTGATGGTAATAACTCACTTGCTGCAATTTTACCAGCACGTGAAAGAGGAGAAGTAGGTGCTACTTGGTATGCAGGTACTGCTGATGCAATTTATCAGAATATTAGCTTCTTAGATCAGTATGATCCAGAATATGTATTAATCTTATCTGGTGACCATATTTATAAGATGGATTATGAAGAAATGTTGAATGTGCATAAAGAAAAAGGTGCAGATTTAACTGTTGCTGTACTAAATGTTTCATTAAAAGAAGCAAGCCGTTTTGGTATCATGAATACAGATGATAAAGGCTATATTTATGAATTCGAAGAAAAACCAGAAAAACCAAAATCTACATTGGCTTCAATGGGTATTTATATCTTCAGTTATAAAGAATTACGTAAATACTTAATTGCTGATGCAGCAGATGAAAACAGTAAGCATGACTTTGGTATGAATATTATTCCTGCCATGCTTGCAGATAAGAAGAAGTTATATGCTTGGACTTTTGATGGCTATTGGAAAGATGTAGGAACTGTTGAAAGCTTATGGCAGGCAAATATGGACCTTCTTGATGATAAAGAACTTGATCTTTATAACATCAAGAAAGATTGGAAGATCTATTCAGAAGATACACTTGGTAAACCACAGTTAATTGGTAAAGATGCAAGTGTAAAGAATTCATTAGTTACACAGGGATGTGTTGTTAATGGTGAAGTTGAAGGATCTGTTTTATTCAATAATGTTAACGTAGGTGAAGGTGCTAAGGTTATTGATTCAGTATTAATGCCTGGTGTTCTTATTGAAGAAGGCGCTGTTGTCAAGAAAGCAATTATTGATGAAGGCGTTGTAGTTAAAGCTGGAACAGTTGTGAATGATGAAGCAAAAGAAGTCGCTTTAGTAAGTGACAATGGCAGATAAGGAGTGAAGAGCAAATGGCAAATGTAGTAGGATTAATCAATTTACACAGTGATGTATCTTTGAAAGGATTAACAGAAAGACGTCCAGTTGCTTCAGTTAGCTTCTTGGGTCGTTATGGTGTTATTGACTTCGTATTATCTAACTTTTCAAACTCTCGTATTGATAAAGTTGGTATTTTAGTAAAAGAAAAACCAAGATCATTATTGAAACATATTGGTTCTGGTAATGCATGGAACTTTAACTCTAAAAGAGGTGGTATTTCATTATTATATGATGAAAAATATGCAAACAGTAACATGTACAACCATGACATCAACAATATGTTAGAAAATATTGCATTCTTAGAAAAATCAACTGAAGATTATGTTGTTATTTCTCCAGCACATATCATTACTACTATGGATTTCTCTGATGTTGTAGAAGCACATGAAAAATCTGGTTGTGATGTGACTGTAGTATATAAGAAAATTAAGAATGCGAATGAAGCATTTATCGGTTCTGATTTCTTAAAGATTAAGGACAAGCAGGTTGTTGATTTTGAATTAAATAAAGGTAATCGCAAGGATCGTTCAATCTCACTTGAAACTTATGTAATTAATAGAAAAGCATTAATCAAGATGCTTTATAAAGCACAGAAAGTATCTGTATTCTACGATTTAAGAGATACTTTAAATTATTTAAAAGATGAAATGAAGATCAACGCTTATGAATATAAAGGATTCGCAAAATGCATTGATTCATATGCAGCTTACTTCAAGACATCTCTTGAATTCCTTGATATCGATGTATCAACTCAGGCATTCAAGTCTAACTGGCCAATTTTCACAAATACTAACGATACACCACCTTCAAAGTATCTGAAGGATGCTGAAGTAAAGAGCTCTTATATTGCGAACGGTGTATTTGTTGATGGAACTGTAGAAAATAGTATCTTAGGACGTAATGTTAAGATTGGTAAAGGCGCTGTTGTTAAGAACTCTATCCTATTTAGTGGTTCTTCAGTAGAAGCAGGTGCTCATCTTGAAAATGTTATTATGGATAAAGATGCTAAGGTAAAACATGTAAAAGAACTTATTGGCGATGCAAGTGATCCATTGTATGTCAAAGAAGGTGACATTGTCTAATGAGAATCGTTTTTGCTGCTGGTGAAGCACTTCCTTATATTAAATCTGGAGGGCTCGCTGACGTTATCGGTTCTTTACCAAAAGAACTTGTGAAGAAAGGTCATGAATGTTATGTCATTCTTCCTAAGTATCAGGATATCAAGTTTCCAGAAACTTTAGAATATGTGACTAACTTCTATTTATGGGTAGGATGGAGAAGATGCTATTGTGGTGTCTTTAAGGCAGTATATGATGGTGTGACTTATTTCTTTGTGGATAATGAACAATATTTTAGAAGACCTGGTTTATATGGGTATGATGATGATTATGAAAGATTTGCATTTTATGACTTTGCAGTTCTTGAATGCTTATCTCGTTTAAATATCATGCCAGATATCTTGTCATTACATGACTGGCAGACTGCTATGATTGCGCCTTTATACAAAGAAAGATATTGCTATTATGATTTCTATGGTAATGTGAAGATTACATTCACAATCCATAATATCGCTTATCAGGGTAAATGTGATCCATTCTTATTGAATGATCTATTCGGTTTAGATAACTACTTATATTACAACGGTAATGTACGTAATGATGATTGCATGAACATGATGAAAGCAGCTATTCTTTATTCAGATGCAATTACAACTGTTTCTCCAACTTATGCCAAGGAGATTCTAACAGATGCTTATGGTGAAGGATTACAGAGTATCCTTGCTATGCGTAAAGATGATCTTTATGGTATTTTGAATGGTATCGATTATGATACAAATAACCCAGAAACAGATCCAAATATTCCTTACCATTTCAACGCTAATAGCGTTTATACTGAAAAGGTGAAGGATAAGCTTGCATTACAGGCTGAGGTAGGATTGCCACAGGATCCTGATGTTGCACTTATTGGTATTGTAACTAGATTAACATGGCAGAAGGGTTTAGACTTGATCCTTAATCGTATGGAAGAAATCTTACAGAGAAAGGTTCAGTTATTAATTCTTGGTGCTGGTGATAAGAAATATGAAGAACCATTAGAAGAAATTGCTGGTTTTGGTAATCCAAAGATTTCATTACAGTTAAAATATGATTTTGGTTTATCTTGTCGTATTTATGCAGGCTGTGATATGTTCTTAATGCCTTCATTATTTGAACCATGCGGATTATCTCAGATGATGTCTTTACGTTATGGTACAATTCCTATCGTTAGAGAAACTGGTGGATTAAAAGACAGTGTTCAGCCATTCAATGAATTTGATGGTACTGGTACTGGATTCAGTTTTGCTAATTATAATGCTCATGAAATGATGGACACTATCGATTATGCATTACATATCTACTATGATGATAAAGATCAATGGAATGGTTTAATTTATCGTGCTATGACTGAAAAATTAGACTGGGACCGTTCAGCTGATGAATACTTAAGAGTATTTGGTTCATTACTTGGTTAATACAAAGATGGGGGAGTTTCCTCCATCTTTTTGCTTAGGAGATGATATTATGAGTATATTAGATAAAGTCAAAGAGTTTGCTGAAAGTGAAGAAGTACAAAAAGGTATTCAGAAGGTAAAAGAGAATACAGAAGAAATATTAAGAGAAGAGAACGTTAATAAATGTGTTAATCGTGCGAAAGAGGCAGCAACCACTATTTCTGAATCAGACACTTATAAGAAAGCGAAAGAAGGTATAAAAAAGGTCACAGAGACAGAAGAATTCAAGGATGGTATGAATGATTTGAAAGACTTTGGAGCCAAAAGTCTTTCTCTTACATCCAAAGGTTTAGATAAGCTTTCAAAAAAATTAACTGATACAAAGAAATAAGAACGGCGTTTGTCTTGAAGAATAGGCGATAATTTGATATAGTGAAATAAATTATAGATGAGAATGAATAGAACAAGAAGCTTACAGCGAGGATGAAGTGGTGAAAGCATCTAGTGGGAGGTTCTAGGATGCACCCATCTGAGTCTTTTTGAAAGAAAGAACGTTTGACTTGCGTTAAGAGTGAAAAGCTATGGTAAGGTGGATCGTCTTTATCATGAGCTTTTTTTATTTGAGGAGGATGTTATGAGACTATTTAACACATTAACAAACAAAAAAGAAGAATTTAAGCCTATTGAAGAAGGTAAAGTTTCTATCTATATTTGTGGTCCTACAGTTTATAACCATGCTCATATTGGGAATACACGCCCAATGATTGTGTTTGATGTATTAAGACGTACTTTTGAATATTTAGGTAATGATGTGACTTTTGTATCTAACTATACTGATGTAGATGATAAGATCATCAAAGCCGCTAAAGCAGAAGGTATTACAGAAAAAGAATTAACTGATAAATATATCAAAGCATATGAAGATGTCAGAGCAGGATTAAACATTGAAGATCCTACATATAAACCAAGAGTCACTGAAACTATGCCTGAAATCATTGATTTCATCCAGGCACTAATTGATAAGGGTTATGCTTATGAAGTAGATGGAGATGTTTATTTCCGTGTTACTAAGGTTAAAGAATATGGTATGTTATCAGGTATTAAGGTAGAAGATTTGATTGCGGGTGCAAGTGATCGTACTCTATCTGAAGATGACAAGAAGAAAGAAAGTACAACTGACTTCGCATTATGGAAGAAAACAAATGAAGGTATTCAGTTTGATACACCTTGGTCAAAAGGTAGACCAGGATGGCATACTGAATGTGTTGTCATGATTAATAAGCTATTCAAAGATGGTAAGATTGATATCCATGGTGGAGGACAGGATTTAAAGTTCCCTCATCATGAAAATGAAATTGCTCAGTCCATGGCTTATAATGGACATCCTATCGCCAACTATTGGATGCATAACCAGATGATCAATATCGATGGTGAAAAGATGTCTAAGTCTTTAGGTAATGTATTATGGGCTAAGGATTTAATTGTAGAATTTGGATGCAATGTATTCAAATGGTTGATGTTATCTACTCACTATCGTAATCCATTAAATATGACAGATGATGTCATTGCAGGCGTACGTAAAGAAGTATCTAAAGTAGAAAATGCGACTAAGAATGCATCTTTATATTTACAGGTGAATCATGTTCCTGCTCATGATTATAAGAAGGAAACTGTGGATGCAATGGTCAATGCATTAGAAGATGATTTAAATACATCTCTTGCATTAACACAAGTATTAGATCAGGTAAAAGTACTTAATCAGGTGATGCGTGTGAGAGAAAAAGACAATGATGTCATTGCGACTGAATATGCAACTCTTGTTAAGATGGGGGATGTTTTAGGCTTCTTATTTGAAGGTACTAAATTATCTGAAGAAGATATTGCTTTATATGAACAATGGAATGCTTACAAGAAAGAAAAGAACTTTGATGAAGCAGACCGTGTTAGAAAAGAATTAACTGAAAGAGGCATTCTATAATGCGTCCAGAGCTAATGAATGCGCTCGCTGTTGCTTATTTAGGTGATGCAGTCTTTGAAGTATATGTCCGTGAATATTTACTCACAGAGAAGGGAATTATGAAGCCTCATGAATTACAAAGAGCTTCTGTTAAATATGTCAGTGCTTATGCCCATGCAGGTTTTATGAAATATGCCCTCTCTAAAAACTTCTTTACTGAAGAAGAAGTACGTTTATTCAAACGCGGACGTAATTGCAAAGGACATTCAGTTAAGAATAAATCAGTTGTTGTTCATAACCAGTCTTCTGGTTTTGAATCAATGGTTGGACATCTTTATCTCACTAAGCAGACAGAAAGATTAGATGAAATATTTGAATTATTTAAGAAATATGTGGAAGAAGAGGAAGTGACAAAGTGAAAGAATGGATTTATGGTAAAAACACCGTCAGAGAACTATTAACAGGACCTAGACCGGTTTATGAAGTTATGATTCTGAACCAGTCAAAGAATGATGATATTGTGAAGTTGTGTCGCAAGAATAATATAAAAATGAGGATGACGGATAAAAATGGCTTTATTAAACTTGTAGGGAATGTAAACCATCAAGGTGTAATGGCTTTAATTGATGGTTATGACTATACACCTTTAGAAGATATCGTACGTAACATTCCAGAAGGGAAACAGCCACTCTTATTAATGCTTGATGGTATGGAAGATCCTCACAACCTAGGGGCTATTATTCGTACATGTGATGCAATTGGTGTAGATGGTGTTATTATTGGCAAGAAGCGTTCTGTTGGTTTAAATGCGACGGTTGCAAAGGTATCAACTGGCGCTATTGACCATGTTCCTGTGGCTCAGGTAACTAACTTATCTCGTACTCTAGATTCTTTAAAGAAAGAAGGATTCTGGGTAGTAGGTTGTGAATTAGATAACTCTACAGATTATCGTGCTGTAGATTACAATATGCCACTAGTTCTTGTGATTGGATCAGAAGGATTTGGTATTTCTCGTTTAGTAAAAGAACATTGTGATATGAATGTCATTCTACCAATGGTAGGTCATGTCAATTCACTCAATGCCTCTGTAGCTACTGCCGTATTACTTTATCAGGTATATAACTCACGTCATCCTCTCTAAGAGGAGGATGATCTATGGATGATCGTACATTAAAGGAACTGATTTATTTAGCAAGATCTAATGATCCTGTCGCATTACAATATCTTTATAGTTATTATGATGCTTTAGTCAAAGCAGTGA
The DNA here is from genome assembly GCF_003435615.1 of Catenibacterium sp. AM22-6LB. Taxonomy (NCBI): domain Bacteria; kingdom Bacillati; phylum Bacillota; class Erysipelotrichia; order Erysipelotrichales; family Coprobacillaceae; genus Catenibacterium; species Catenibacterium sp. AM22-6LB. Next base: position 5,510 of record NZ_QTUM01000036.1, on the reverse strand, counting down.
TGAGAAAGATGAAGTATATCTCATCTATGTCTCTAGAACCACAGGATTTATTGCAGGTAGGATTGATTACCTTCGATAAAGTATTCTGGAGCTATCGTGATGACTTGGATACTACATTTGATGTATATGCGAAAAGCTGTATTATTAAAAAGATGCAATCATTACTCAAGAAACAATATACTTTCTTTACTCGTTATGAAAAGAAATCTGTTTCTCTAGATAAGATTGTGAACTATGAAGATTCACGCACTTATGGTGAATTGATTGCAGATCAAAAAGTGGAGTACTCTCCACAAAAGGCACAGAATCTAGAAAAAATCTGGGAACTTATTTATGCGATTATCCAGAATGAGACATCAGAAAGAGATCAAAAGATCTTTCATCTTGTTTTATTAGGATATCCTGAAAAAGAGGTGGCACTGATGCTTAATATTTCAATAAAGTGTGTTTATAACAGTGTTTATCGTGTAATGACTAAATTAAGAGCACATCCATTAGGGGAGTTCTTAATTATCAATTGACGATATTGTGTATTTATGATAAATTAATTTAGGTTAAGGAGTGATAAGATGAGAGAAAAGGTAATCTTAGTATGCACGGAATGCTTATCACGTAATTATTCAGTTTATAAGAATAACAGAACAAATGTAAAACGTTTAGAATTACGTAAGTACTGCAAGAAATGCGGTAAGCATACGATACATAGAGAATCGAAATAAGGAGGCTGCATCCATGGATGATAAGGCTAGAAAAGAAAAGCTTAAGCAGGAACGCAAGGAGCTTAGAAAAGCAAAAAAATTAGAACGTCAAAGACGTTTAGAAGAACAAGAAGATAAGAATCCATTAAAATTTAAAGAATGGTTTTCTCTAAAAGGTATTCGTCAGGAAATTAAAAATGTTCATTGGTTAACAAAGAAAGAATTAGCTCGTGATGCATTTGTAGTACTTGCATTTACAGTAATTCTAGGTGTTTATTTCTATGGCGCAGATGCATTAATTGCATTAATTTTAAAGACATTGGGGTTAAGTTAATATGGCAGAAGAATTAGAAACTAAAGTAGAAAATACTGAAGAAACTCATGATTCCAATAATGAAGGAAGACAATGGTATGTTGTTAATACATATTCAGGTCATGAAAATAAAGTAAAAGAAAATCTTGAAAAACGTGTTGAATCAATGGGACTTCAGAATATCCTTTTCAATATTGTGATTCCAGAACATGTTGAAACAGAAATCAAGAACGGTAAGAAAGTGAACAAGACAGTAAATATGTTCCCTGGTTATGTTCTTGTAGAAATGATCATGACTGATGAAGCTTGGTATATTGTTCGTAATACACCAGGTGTTACAGGATTCATCGGATCATCTGGTGGAGGGGCTAAACCTTTCCCAGTAAATAAGAGAGAATTAGATCCAATCTTAAAGTCAATGGGTGTACAGACTACAGCTGTAGAAATTGATTTTGGTGTAGGTGATTATGTAGAAGTTCTTGCTGGACCATTTGCAGCTAAGAGTGGTAAAGTAGAATCTATCGATAAAGAAAAAGAAACAGCAACAGTACTTGTTGATTTCTTAGGTAACCTTACTCCTATTGATTTGGAATTAATTCAGCTTAAGAAGATCGAAGAATAGACGTGCTTATGCATGTCTTTTTTTTGTGCTTGAAGATAAAAATGGTATCACTTACAATAATGTTAGGAGGTTAAGTGTATGGATGCATTTATTGAACTAAAGAATGTTGTGAAAAGCTATACAATGGGAGATGTCACTATTTATGCAAATAATGGTGTGAATTTTAAAGTAAATAAAGGTGAATTCACAGTTATTGTAGGTGCCTCTGGAGCTGGTAAAACAACTATATTAAATATGCTTGGTGGCATGGATACACCTACAAGTGGCACTATTGTTGTAGATGGTCATAATATTGCGACTTATGATGATAAACAATTAACAGATTATAGAAGAGATGATATTGGCTTTGTATTCCAGTTTTATAATCTTGTACAGAACTTAACAGCATTAGAAAATGTAGAACTTGCTTCTCAGATTTCTAAGGATCCACTTAATTCAGTAGATATTCTAGAACGTGTTGGTCTTGGAGACCGTAAAGATAACTTCCCAGCACAGTTATCAGGTGGAGAACAACAGCGTGTAGCCATAGCCCGTGCTATTGCAAAGAATCCTAAACTATTATTATGTGATGAACCAACAGGTGCACTTGATTATCAAACAGGTAAATCAATTCTTGGTTTATTAAGAAGTATGTGTGATAACTATGGAATGACTGTAATTGTTATTACACATAACTCAGCCCTTGCCCCAATGGCTGATCAAGTCATACATCTTAAGAATGGAAAAGTGGAAAGACAGGAATATAATGAACATCCTGAATCCATCGATAATATTGAATGGTAAAAAAGAAATTCTATTGGAAAACTGTCTTTAAGAACATCAGTCAGTCTAAAGGACGTTTCTTTTCCATCTTCATGATTATATTCTTAGGTGCTGCAGTCTTTTCAGGATTAAGAAATACCCCTTATACAATGGCTTCAAGTGTAGATACATATCTCAATAATCATAATTATGCCGATCTTACTTATATTGCGACACTTGGCTTTTCTGATGAAGATGTCGCAAAGGTAAGAAGCCTTAAGGGTGTGAAGAAGGTTGTACCATGTTATCAGTTTGATGCTTTATTTTCACATAAGGATGGTAAATCAGGTGTCACTGTTTATTCACAGGATCACTATGATCAAAATATGCTGGATCGTCCTGAAATAGTAAAAGGACGTTATCCTAAAAAAGAAGATGAATGTATTATTGATGTCAATCTAGGTAAATACAATTACAAAATTGGTCATACGATTGAACTTTCTAATGATAATGGGACTAAGACATATAAGATTGTAGGTATTGTGAAAGATCCACGATATATCAGTAATGTAGATAGAGGCACCAATACACTAGGTGATGGAACCAATAGTGGATTTGTGGAAGTATTAAATGATGGGGCAAGAGAACTTGGATTGAACCAGAAGGTGGCTCAGTTAAGAAACAATGATCATCTTTATACCTCTTTACTTGTAGATGTAGAAGGTGCCAAGAAGTATGATTTATTTAGTTCTGATTATGATGATATGATTGAAACAGTAAATACACGTATCAAGAGTACATTATCTGAAGAAATAAGTGATCAATATGATCAATTAACAGGAGATATGCAATCACAGTTAGATGATGCAAAGAAACAATATGAAGAAGGTTATCAGGAATATAAGCGTAATCTAGATTCTTTTAATTCACAGATATCTGAAGGAAAGGTGAAGTTAGCTCAAGCACGTATTCAATTCTATGAACAAAAGAAGGTCTATTTAAAGAAAGCCTCACAGGTTACTCAAGCCTCACAGCAGGCTTATAATGAAACTAAAAAAATAGATCAGGAAATCAAAACACTTCAGAACTCTATTAAAGATACTCTAGGTAGTATTAAGGATAAAGAATCAGCAGAGGATGCTTATACAAAGATACTTACTGAGATGAATGAAAGTTTGGGTCAGTTTAATCAGAAACTTCAAGGCGTAGGCCAATTACTAGAAGGGCGTATACAATTAGAAAAAGCCCAATCACAATTAGATGAAGCTGAAGCAGAACTTAATATCCAGCAAAGTAAACTTGAAGTCACAGAGAATAATGCGAAGGTTCAGCTCAACACAGCAAAAGAGCAGCTAGATCAGGCAAAAGCACAAATAGAACAAGCAGAATCACAATTAAGTCAGATTCCCAAAGGCACTCTATATTCACTTACTAAAAGTGAAAATGTCGGTATTGCGACTTATGAATCCTATAAACAGGCCATTGCATCTATTGCACAAGTATTCCCACTCATCTTCTTCTTAGTAGCTGCTTTAGTTTCTCTTACAACTATGACACGTATGATAGAAGAACAAAGAGGCTATTGTGGAACACTTCGTGCACTAGGATATAGTAAAAAGGATGTTATAATGCAATATATTGTCTATGCTTTTCTAGCAACATTCTTTGCCTGTATCTTAGGCATATTAGTAGGTAATCAGGCATTCCCTCGTATTATCTATTTCTTATTCACATATTTAATGTATGGCATTAATCAATCAGCAGTACTGGTACAGAAATGGTCTATTTCACTTGTAACTATACTTATTTCTGTTGGTGTTACATTACTTGCAACATTAAGTGTCTGTTTACAGGAACTTGTTTCTACACCATCTGTCTTGATGCGTCCTAAAGCACCTAAGGCAGGTAAAAGAATACTGATGGAACGTATACCTTTTATCTGGAAACGATTGAACTTCAATCAGAAGGTGACTATGAGAAACTTATTCCGTTATAAAAAACGTTTCTGGATGTCTGTCATTGGTATTGCGGGATGTACGGCGTTAATCATGTTGGGATTTGGTGTTAAGAACAGCTGTTCTGAAATCATTCCTTCACAATATGTAGAAGTATATAAATATGATGCACTTATTAAACTTAATAGTAATGTAGAAGATACAAAAAAGATTGAAAATAAGATCAAGCGTCTAGAAGGTATTCATAATTTAACGAGTGCTATGCGTCAAAACATTACAGTACTAGGCAATAGTGAAGATTATTATAGTACGATGATTGTGTATGACAATGCGGATGAAATTAAGAATTTTATTCACTTTAAGGATTATAAAACAAAAAAGAAGATTATCTTAAATGATGAGGGTGTTGTTATCTCACAGAAGCTTGCGGAAAAGCTGAATGTGAAAAAAGGAGAAACATTTACTTTCTCTCTTAATAATAGTAAATACACAGTCAAGGTGGCAGATATCGTAGAACACTATGTCAATCATCAAGTCTATATGAGTAAGACTTTCTATGAAAATCTGACTGGTATGAAACCATCTGCTTCTATACTTTATGTAGATATGAATACAAAGAAATCAAATATCAACGCCTTGAAGAACTATCTTGATCATCATGATATTGGTAGTATGGAACGACTCACTGCAACACTTGATGAATTCCAGCAAAGAATGTCTTCATTAAATATTATTGTTGCCATCTTATCAGGATGTGCTGCCTTACTTTGTTTTATTGTTCTTTATAATTTAACGAACATCAACATTGGCGAACGTAAAGGTGAAATCGCAACAATCAAGGTATTAGGATTCCATCGTAAAGAATATTGTGACTATATCTTTAGAGAGAATATCATTCTTTCTTTGATTGGTGCATCACTTGGTATGTTCTTTGGTTATTTCCTTCATCGATTTGTTGTATTGACGGTAGAAATGGATAATATGTTATTTATTCGTACAATGCCGCTTTATATCTATTTAATTGCGTTTGGTATGACAGTGGGCTTTACAATTATTATCAATTTGGCGATGCGTCATATTCTTGATCAAGTGAATATGGTAGAGTCTTTAAAATCAATTGAGTAAAAAAACCCGAATTGCAAGCAGAAACTGGAAATAAGAAGATAAATTAGTTTTTGTAG
>NZ_QTUM01000035.1:0-23786 GCF_003435615.1 Catenibacterium sp. AM22-6LB | reverse complement strand
TTGCCCGGTGGTGTGAGAGGACGAAAATAATTTTAATTATTTTCTCCTACTCGATTATGGTAGAATAATTAAGAAGGGAGTGTTATATATGTATATAGGAACACAGGATTTATTAAAACAATATGATGCTTATTTATTAGAACATGGATATCAAATAGAAGAACTTGTTAATCTTGCAAGTGATGCATTACTCAATCATTTCACAAAATATAATAGATTTGCGATTCTTATTGGACCAGGCAATAATGGTGCAGATGGCTATTCTTTAGGATTAAAGCTAGAAAAACTAGGAAAGCATGTCATTTATTATTATAGTGGAGATATAGGAAAGGTATCACAGGCCAATCGTTATTATCGTGATCAATGTGAAGAGAATCATTTGATCTATGTAGATGAAGATAATATTAATACAATTAATTGGAATGATTATGAATGTATTGTCGATGGGTTATTTGGATTTGGCTTAAATAGTGCACCTAGAGGGATGTATAAAATCATTATAGAATCTATTATGAATAATTATAATGGAACTATTGGGGCAATTGATATTCCTACAGGACTTGATTGTAATACAGGTAAAGCTTACGAGGGTGCTTTAAAAGCTGACTTTACAGTCACCTTAACTGCTTTAAAACAAGGATTCTTAGATCCTCGTTCATTAGAATATACAGGTAAAGTCATTCTAGAAACATTAGCTGTTAAGGATTGTTTTAAAGAAGCAGGGTTATTTGAATATGTAGAAGAGGATTATGTAAAGGAACATTTAAGAAAAAGAGTTTATAATGGCTATAAGAATATTTATGGTGTAGATGGCTTAATTGTAGGGAGTGATCAATATACAGGTGCACCATTACTTGCCACTAAAGCAGCTTATTATACAGGTGCAGGTATAGTCAAGACTATTACTTCGGAAAAAGTAACATCTCTTTTGCCTCTTTATATCCCTGAAGCGATTCCTGTATTAAGACCACAAATCTTCCGTTATGATGATTTTGATGGCTATGATGCATTATTAGTAGGATGTGGATTAGGTCTAGACGAAAGTGCCTTTAGAGCTGTAATAGATATTATGACTGCTTCTATCTGTCCTCTTGTAATGGATGCAGATGCACTTACAATTCTTTCTAGAAATATGCACTTACTAGAAAAACAAGATCGTTCAGTGATCCTTACACCACATATTGGTGAATTCAAACGTTTATGTCATGTAGAAGACTATCCTGACTTAATGATTGCCGCACAGAGTTTTGCATCACAATATCATTGCATACTTGTCTTAAAAGGACCTCATACAATTGTGACTGATGGCAAATCATCTTATCGTATTGCATCTGGTAATAAAGCGATGGCAGTAGGTGGTATGGGTGATACACTTGCAGGTATTATTACTTCATTATTAGGACAGGGTTATGAACCACTAGAAGCAGCAATACTAGGTGTCTATATTCATGGACGTGCAGGAGATGAAGTCGCAAAGCAGGCATATACTGTCATTCCTGAAAAACTTATTGAAGAAATTCCTCATACAATGGCATTACTTGCTGGTGAAATAGAAAAATAGCTGGAATAATCCAGCTATTTTTTAAGTCTGATAATAGAAATATTACGATTTTTAGTATGTGTCTTACGATAACTAAAGAACAAGTCATCATTCTCCATTGTACAATAAGGACTGACTTCAATATGTTCGTCTAATACACCACAATTTAATAATTGTTGCTTGATCAGACCTTTTGAATTAAGAAGATAATGTGTCTCATCTTTTTTAGTATAGAAAGATGATGTATCAAAGCTCATTTTCTTTACACAATCAATAATATCATCCATGGCTTCAAAGTTTCGTGCTTCAATAGAAGGCCCTACATAAGCATATATAGTACTAGGGTCACAGCCTTCATCTTCAATTAAATGACGTGTCACCTTACCTACAATCTCAGTCACTGTTCCTTTCCATCCTGAATGAATGGCAGCAATTAAATGCTGGTTCTCACAATATAATAGAACAGGACAGCAGTCTGCATGGAAAGTAAATAGAGTCAAGTTTGTATCTCTAGTATATAATGCATCAAAACCTAAATAAGCATCTTTCTGACTATAAATTCCCTTACCACCATCTTTTGTATTCACACTTAAATAATGCGTTGTATGACGCTGTAAGGGCGCGACCATATGATCAAGATCTGTACCAAGCATTTTAGCTAGTTCTTTACGATTTTCTAGTACCTGCTTGTCTTCTATTCCATTATAACTCATATTAAATAGCTTTCCATCAATATGAGCTGGTACAGTATAGCCTTCTACTATATCATTATTAAACTTCCAAGGTATTAATTTCATCTTGCATCCTCCACTTTTTCTAACTCATCATAGAAAGAATCATCAGGATCAATATAAATAGTCTTATAATGTCCTAAAAGAACTAAACCTGGCTTATTTGTATGAGGCTTCTTTAAGTTCTTTACTAAACAATAATTCACTGGAACACTTGAACTATATTTACCCTTAGAAAAATATGCTGCAATATTTGCGGCGAGTCTCATTGTATACTCATCCAAGTTTTCTGCATGCACAATAATATGAGAGCCAGGCATATCCTTCACATGGAACCACATATCATTACGTGATGCCATTTTAAATGTTAGATAATCATTCTGTAAGTTATTCTTACCTACATAAATAATAATACCATCACGAGTACGATAAACATCATAATGAGGATGTGTTTTCTTCTTTAACTTCTTGACATTCTTCTTACGAATATATCCCATGTTTTCAAGTTCTTCCTTGATTTCCATGGCATCATAATAATCCGCATTATCCATCAAGGTATTTAAAGTATCAAAGTAATTGATTTCTTCTTTAGTCTTTTCAATCTGTTCCTCTAGAACCTTTAAAGAATTCTTTGCCTTCTGATACTTATTATAATAATGATTCGCGTTTGTTTTGCCATCAAAACGCTCATCTAATTCAATTGTCATCTTTGTGCCATCATAATAGTTATCTACAGTCACTTCTTTCATCCCTTTTTGGATAAGATGTAAAGAAGCATACAATAAATCACCCTTAATACGATATTCATCACTATTATGAGAATCAAATAAAGTCTTTTCTAGCTTATCAAGCTTATTGACATTCTTTGTATATTCTTTCTGAATAAAATGAAGAATATCAGAAGTCTGCTGTTTAATACGATCCTTCTGATCAATAAATTGATAATAAGCATCTAATCCATCAAAAAGAGAATACTGATCTATCTTCTTTCCAAAACAATGTAAAGGAATCACATGATACTTTTCTTTATCGCCTCTAGTAATATAGAGCTCTTTACTCTCTTTGATTTCATTCATAATAGTTTTGAAATCTTCACCCTGTTCCATTCTTGAAGCTACTTCTTCAGTTAAATCTTTAGAGAATCCTTCAAATTCTTTCACAAGATTTGTTGTTTTAGGTGTATTTTCAAAAGGATTCTTCTTATCAAGTAGAGGAGGGTAGCTATAAGTAATCCCCGGCTGCATAATACGTATACTATCACTTGGCGATACTCTCTTTAAACATTCTAGTATCTTATCTTCTTTATTAGTAAGAATAAAGTTAGAATGCTTACCCATGATTTCTATATAGAGATGATACTCTACAAGATCCTTGAATTCATTTCTACCTCTTGAAGTAATCTTTAATATACGATCAAGCCCTACCTGTTCAATACGCTCAATAAACGAACCTTCAATATGTTTTCTTAAAAACATTGTGAGAGCGTTAGGAAAATCAGGTGTAGGATAATTTAATTGTGTTAACTGAACACGTGCATACATTGGATGAATAGAAACAAGAAGTTTCTTATTCTCATTCTGTGCACGAACAGTCATTAATAATTCATATTTCGATATCTGATATAATTTTGAAATACGTCCTGTCACAATTGTTTCATTTAATAATTCTGTAACACGTGACAATACAATTCCATCAAATGCCATATTCATCACCCGACTTAGTATAACACATTTAAAAGTGTTTGACATCACTGTTTTATTCATGTAGGATTACTTAAAAAGGGGATGTAGATAAGTGAAAAGAGGCCTTCTAATTATCCTGAGTGGACCTAGCGGCGTAGGCAAAGGAACAGTCAGAGAACAACTATTTAAAGAAGAATCATTAAACCTTGCATATTCTATTTCAATGACTACACGTTATAAGAGACCTGGCGAAAAAGAAGGGATCGATTATTTCTTTGTAGATGTTGATACATTCAAGAAAAAGATTGAGCAAGGTGAATTACTAGAATACGCACAGTTTGTAGGTAATTATTATGGAACACCTAAAGCCTATGTAGATCAGCTACTAGATGAAGGTAAGAATGTTGTATTAGAGATTGAAGTACAGGGTGCACTTCAGGTTATGAAGAAAGTACCAGATGCTCTTACAATCTTCTTAGTACCACCTTCAATGGAAGAATTAGAAAAACGTATTCGTGGACGTAGAACAGAAGCTGAAGATGTTATTAAAGAACGTCTTGATAAAGCAAGAAGAGAAATTGCGACAAAAGATCAGTATAAGCATGTAGTGGTAAACGATGATGTTATGCGTGCGAAAGATGATATTGTCAAGATTATCGAGGAGAACATGAAGTAGCCATCTGGCTGCTTTTTCTTTTTTTAGGAGGTGATTTTATGTTTAAAGTAGAAGTACTTATAGAACATCCTGTTCAGGCATTAGACCGTGGCTTTTCTTATTTATCTAAGAAACCTATTTTGACAGGAATACGTGTTCAAGTGCCTTTTAATCATCGACAGGTTGTTGGTTATGTATTATCTGTAGAAGAAGTTGATTTAACCCAAAAAGAATTAGAAGAAAGAGATGGCTTTAAGTATTCTTATATTTATTCAGTCATCGATGAAGCTCCTCTGTTAAATAATGAACTCATTACACTGGCTCATCGTATGTCAAAGATGACTTTATGTCCTTTGATTGCCTGTTTCCAGGCTATGCTTCCTGGGACTTTAAAGCCATCTACTCATAAGATGGTTGGTATTAAAACAATTACATGTGTAAGAGTCATTAATACCGGAACACCTAAAACAACTAAACAACAGGAAGCATTCCGTCTATTAGTAGAAAAGGGGGAAATGTTTCTTAAGGATATTCCTTATTCAAGAAGTGTCATTACTTCTCTAGAAAAGCAGGGTCTTGTTGAAGTATATAATAAAGAAGTACAACGTGATCCTTATGCAGGTAATAACTTAAAGATTAATAATAAGATTACTTTAACCCCGCTTCAAAAAAGTGTAGTGGAAGGTGTATTAGAAACATCTCAAATGATTTCACTCATTCATGGTGTGACTGGTTCAGGTAAAACAGAAGTCTATATTGCCTTAACTAAAAAGATGTTAGAAGAAAATAAGACAGTATTAATGCTTGTACCTGAAATATCTCTTACACCAATGATGGAACGTGTCTTTAAAGAACGTTTTCATGATGAAGTTGCGATTATCCATTCACGTTTATCTCAAGGTGAAAAGTATGATGAATATCGTCGTATAAAAAAAGGTGAAGCCCGTATTGTAGTGGGAGCTCGTTCTGCAATCTTTGCGCCGGTAGAAAATCTTGGTCTTATTATTATGGATGAAGAACATGATATGAGTTATAAGCAGGATAATACACCACGATATCATACATTATCTATTGCGAAGATGCGTGCAGAAAAAAATCATGCAAAGATCGTCTTGGGGAGTGCGACACCTTCAGTAGAAACATATGCCCGTGCTAAAAAGGGAATATATAGCCTATTTGAGATGAAACAAAGAATTAATGGTAAACCTCTCCCTTATTGTGAGGTTGTAGATATGGGCAATGAGTCCCGTCAGGGGAACTATTCACTTATGTCTAGAAGAATGAAACAGAGATTACAAGAAACATTGGATAAAAAAGAACAAGCAATGATTCTCTTAAATAAGAGAGGTTATGCATCTTTTATTAAATGTGAATCATGTAATGAACCAATACGCTGTCCTCATTGTGATGTCACACTTACTTATCATAAAGCTGAAAATAGACTCAAATGTCATTTATGTGAATATTTTATTCCTACACCTCGTACTTGTCCAAACTGTGGAAGTACGCACCTTAAAAAGATTGGTTATGGAACACAGAAAATAGAAGAAGAATTAGAAAAACAGTATCCTGAAGCACATATCATTCGCTTTGACTTTGATACAACACGAAATAAGAATACTCATTTAAAACTCTTAAAAGATTTTGAAGAACATAAAGCAGATATTATGCTAGGTACACAGATGATTGCGAAAGGACTTGATTTCTCCAATGTTACATTTGTAGGTGTACTCATGGCTGATTTATCTTTAATGGTACCTGACTTTAGAGCCTCTGAACGTACATTCCAGTTACTTTGTCAGGTGGCAGGAAGAAGCGGTCGAGGAGAAAAACAAGGTACAGTTATGATCCAGACATTCAATCCAGAACATTATGCAATTAAAGCAGCAGTCAAGCAGGATTATGATGCTTTCTTTAAAGAAGAGATAGCATTTAGAAAGAAAGCCAAATATCCACCATATTGTCATTTAGTCTCTGTTATAGTACAATCACGTACACCTAAGAATGTTCATTCTATTGCCTTAGATATCAGTCAATACTTAAGGGATCATCTAGAAAAGGTTCGTATCATTGGACCACAGTCTACCTTTAAGATGCAGGATATCTATCGTGAAAGAATTCTTATTAAATATATAGAATCTAAGCCCATCTATGAACAATTAAGTATCATTGATGATTATTATAACCGTACAAGAAAAGGAGGTGTTATTGTGGCATGCGACTTTAACCCGTATTCCACATATTAATATGAATGAAAGAAATACAGCATTAGATATACTTATTGATTATGAAAAGAATGAAAGCTATTTAAATATTACTTTAAACCATACTCTTACAAAAGACTTCTCACCATCAGAAAGAGGACTTATTACAACATTGGTCTATGGAACTATTCAGAATCGTTTATATTTAGAATATCAATTAGAACCTCATATTCATACACGTTTAAAGGTAGTAGAAAGAATGCTTCTATTAATGAGTCTCTACCAACATTTCTATCTAGATACACCAGATTATGCAATTGTCAATGAAGCAGTAGATATTATTAAGGAAAGAAGAAATAAAAGAGCAGGAGGCATGATTAATGCGATTCTCCATAGCTGTTTTAATGAAACAAGATCTTTAGATGATTTAGATCATGATGAACGTTTATCTATTTCTACAAGTCATCCATTGTGGCTAGTTAAGATGTTGAATGCTCAATATGGCATTGAAACAACAGAAAAGATTCTTTATGCAGATAATGAAGTGCCTTTAAAAAGTGGTCGTGTGAATACTTATAAGATATCACGTGAGGAATTCTTAAAGAAATATTCAGAATTCACTCCAGGTTATTTATCACCGGATAGTGTCTTATTAAAGGAAGGCAATATAGCCCATACAGAAGCTTTTAAAGAAGGGTTAGTGACGATTCAGGATGAATCATCACAGATGGTTGCTCGTCTACTTAATCCAAATGAAGATGATCTTGTCTTAGATATGTGTGGTGCCCCTGGATCTAAAACAACTCACCTTGGCACTTTGATGATTAATAAAGGCACCCTAGATGTCTATGACCTTTATCCTCATAAAGCAAAGCTTATTAAAGACAATGCTCAAAGACTTGGATTGACTAATATTCATGTGCATACAGGAGACAGTACAGACCTCTCAATATTTAATAAACAGTATACAAAAATACTTCTAGATGGACCTTGTTCAGGACTCGGTGTACTCTCTAGAAAGCCTGAAATTAAGTACCATGACTCTAGCGCAATGGATGAAATCATTCCTATTCAAGCAAAATTACTAGAAAATGCATATTCTTTATGTATAAAAGGTGGTAATATAGTGTATAGTACGTGCACTATAAATAAAAAAGAAAACGAAAAACAGATTGAAAAATTCATAAAGAAGCATCCCGATATGCATGTGGTAGAAGAACGTACTATACTTCCATATGAATATCATAGTGATGGCTTTTATATGTGTCTGTTAGAAAAGGATGTATGATGAAATCAATTTATGACTTAACACTCGAACAATTAAAAGAAGAACTAAAAGCACTTGGACAAAAACCATTCCGTGCAAAGCAGATCTATGAATGGATTTATGTAAAGAATGTCTATGATTTTCATCAGATGACAAATCTTTCTAAAGAACTTCAAGAAACACTTTCTAATCATTTCAGTGATGCACTTTTAACTATTAAAGAAAAACAGGTTGCTCGTGATGGAACAACTAAATATCTTCTAGAATTAGAAGATGGAGGACTCATTGAAACAGTATTAATGATTCAGACTTATGGTCGTTCATTATGTGTTACAAGCCAGTTAGGCTGTAATATGGGCTGTTCATTTTGTGCATCTGGATTATTAAAGAAACAGCGTAACTTAACAAGTGGTGAAATTGTGAAACAGGTCTTGACTGTTATGAATGATTTAAAGGAAAGAGTGACTCATGTAGTTGTGATGGGTACAGGTGAACCATTTGATAACTATGATGAAGTAATGAACTTCATTTATACAGTCAATGAACCTCATGGTCTGGCGATTGGTGCAAGACACCTTACCATTTCTACATGTGGTTTAATTCCTGGAATTGAACGTTTCTCTCATGAACCAATCCAGGTTAACTTAGCTATTAGCTTACATGCACCTAATGATGAAATTCGTAATGAACTTATGCCAATCAACAAACGTTACAATATGGATGACTTAAGAGATGCCATCAAGACATATATTGAACGTACAAACCGCCGTGTTACTCTTGAATATATTTTATTGAAGGATGTCAATGATGATATTAAATATGCACGTCAGTTAGCCCATTATCTTCGTGGATTAAATGTTTATGTGAACTTGATTCCTTATAACCCTGTTGATGAACATGGCTATAAGCAGTCTTTAGGTCATACAATTACTGCATTCAAGGATGAACTTATTCGTTTACATATTAATTGTACATTAAGAAAAGAACATGGCCGTGATATTGATGGTGCATGTGGACAGTTACGTGCAAAAAGAGAGAAAGGGGCATAATATGGTTATCTCCGCGATGACTGATATCGGAACAAAAAGATCAGTCAATCAAGATAGAGCAGTTTATAAAATCAAAGACCATGAAATCGTTGGTGTATTATGTGATGGAATGGGTGGTCATCTTGCAGGTGATGTTGCAAGTACTCTTGTAAGTAATTATATTATTGAACATTTCTTTGATCATTCACCTTTTATTGATGATGAATCTATTCATGCCTGGATCTCTTCTTTATTATTAACTGCAAATGATTTATTAAATAAAGAAAGTGATATGCATAGAGAATATGCTGGTATGGGTACGACAATTGTCATCTGTTATATGGATGGAAAGAATACCTATATTTCTCATGTAGGAGATAGTAGAGCTTATTTATATAGTGATACTTTAAAACAGATCACGACAGATGATACTTTTGTGAATGAGTTACTTAAAAGAGGTATAATTAATCAAGAAGAAGCCTCTCATCATCCTAAAAGAAATGTATTAGTGCAGGCAATTGGTATTAAAGAAGCTTTACGTATTTCTTTTTATAAGATTGAAGAAGATTATCGTGCAATATTGCTCTGTTCAGATGGATTATATAATTCACTCTCATCTCAACAGATTGAAGATATCTTAAAAGAAGATGAATCAGTCAATCATAAAACAGAAAGACTCATTCAATCAGCCAATGAATTTGGTGGATTAGATAATATTGGTGTTTTATTAATTGAGAAGGGAGAATCATAAGATGAGTGAAAAAGGACGTATTCTTGCTGACCGTTATGAATTAAAAGAATTAATTGGCCAAGGCGGTATGGCAGATGTCTATCTTGCATATGATGATATATTAAAAAGAGAAGTGGCTGTAAAAATACTTCGTTCTTCCTTGACGGGGGATCCTATTTATATTACGCGTTTCCATCGTGAAGCACGTGCAGCAGCTGCATTATGTCATCGTAACATTGTAGAAATCTATGATGTAGGTGAAGAAGATGATCTTTACTATATTGTCATGGAATATGTACGTGGTCAGACTTTAAAAGAATTAATTAATAAGCGTGGTGCACTTCATTATGTAGAAGCAGTAGACATTATGAAGCAGGTTGTATCAGCCACTGCACTTGCCCATTCTATGGGTATTGTTCATCGTGACTTAAAGCCTCAGAATATTCTTGTCACTGATTCTGGTATAGTAAAGATTGCGGATTTTGGGATTGCCTCTATCCAGTCTTTATCACAGGTGACTCAGACAGATACAATCATGGGTTCACTTCATTATCTTGCACCAGAAATTGCAAGAGGTGAAAAAGCGACACCACAAAGTGATATTTATGCATTAGGGGTTGTTTTCTATGAATTATTAAGAGGAGATGTACCTTTTAATGGAGAATCTCCAGTCAATATCGCTTTGAAACATATGCGTGATGAAATACCATCAGTGCGTGAATATAATCCAGCGATTCCTCAGTCAGTAGAAAATATTATTATTAAAGCGACTGCAAAGAATACAAACAATCGTTATCAGTGTGCTGACGATATGTTAGATGATTTAGAAACTTGCTTAGAACGTTTAGATGAACCTAAATTAAGCTTTGATCAAGTGAATAATGATCCAACAATCATTGCGACTGATTCTCAGTTCTTTACTAAAACAGCACCTTTAGATCTTGAAGAAACAAAAACAGAAATAGAAGAAATTGAACCAGAAGAAGAAAAGATAAAAGAGCCAATGGATAAGAAAAAAAGAATTGCGATAGGTGTGGCCATTGGGGCAGTTATCGTATGTCTTGCGATTGTAGCAGGATTCTTCTTATTTGGTGGTAATCAAGATGGTACAATGATGGATCTAGTTGGTAAGACTGAAAAAGAAGCCAAAGCTTTATTGATTGATAAAGGCTATAAGGTATCTGATGATGTTGATTATGAACTGAGTGATAAGTATGAAAAAGGACTTGTTATTGCGACAGATCCAGAAGCAGGACATACTATCAATGAAGGAGATACAGTAACATTTACTATCTCTAAGGGTAAATATATTGTCATGAAGGACTATACAGGTACCTCTTACAGTTCAGCTTATAATGAATTAACAAAGCTTGGCTATAAGGTTAGAAAGTATGAAAAGTCTGATGATGATTATAAAGAAGGTGTTGTTATTGGACAGTCTATTTCTGAAGGTGAAAAACAGGATCCGAATGAAAAAGGCAAAATCATTACTTTAACAGTATCTAAAGGTGTCAGCATTACTGTTCCATCATTATATGGTCAGGATATCAATGCAGCAAAATCTACATTAGAAAGTCAGGGCTTTACTAATGTGAAACTATCTGTATTACCATCACCTACAGATACTGCAACAATTAACTCAATGTCTATTAATACAGTTGTAAAACAGTCAGTTGCACCATATACTCAGGTAAATAGTAAAAGGACTGAGATTATCTTATATTATTATGATAAGAAACCAACTACTACAACCCCTACAACCCCTACAACACCAACACAACCTGACTTACCAGAAAATGATGATGACGATACAACTACAACTGAATAAGAATAGGAGATTATATGCCTAAAGGTCAGATTATAAAAGTCCTTGCAGGATTCTACTATGTCGATACAGGTAAGAAGGTTGTTAGCTGCAGGGCACGTGGTAAATTTAGAAACAGAGGTCAGAAGCCTCTCGTAGGAGACTTCTGTACTTTTCAGGAAGAAAAAGATGGTTCTGGTTATATCCTCACACTAGAAAAAAGACATAATCAATTAGAAAGACCTCCTATCTGTAATGTAGATCAGGCACTTCTTGTATTCTCTATTGCCCAGCCAGATTTTGATCAGATGCTTCTAGATCAATTTCTCGCGATGGTTGAATATGAGAAGATTAAACCAATCATCATTATCACAAAGATAGATCTTAATAGAGAACTTATTCCTGTAATACAAAAGAAGTACAATGCTTATGATCTTTGCTTTGTATCAAGTAAAGAAAATGAAGGCATCGAAGAGATTAAACCAATCCTTAAAAACCGTGTAACAGTCGTTACAGGGCAGAGTGGGGTAGGTAAATCAAGTCTTCTCAACGCCTTAAACATTGAACTTAATATTGAAACAAATGAAATTTCTCAAGCATTAGGAAGAGGGAAACATACTACAAGACATGTTGAACTTATTCCTATGTATGGTGGCTATATTGCAGATACTCCAGGTTTTTCATCATTAGAACTTAAAATGGATCCTGTAGAACTTGCAGTCACTTATCATGATTTTAAAGAACTGTCACATCAGTGTAAGTTTAGAGGATGTCTTCATGATAGTGAACCACATTGTGCTGTTAAAGAAGCAGTAGAAGCAGGGGAAATTGACAAAACAAGATATGTTGATTACCTGCAGTTATTAAAGCAGGTTAAAGAAAGGAAAGATAAACGATATGGTTAAAATTGCACCTTCAGTATTATCCGCAGATTTTGCGCATCTTAAAGAAGATATTGATACAATCTATGATGGAGGAAAATCATGGATTCATTATGATGTTATGGATGGACACTTTGTCCCTAATATTTCATTTGGTTACAGCATTCTTAGTAACTTACGTGCTGTGACTGATTTATTCATTGATGTACATTTAATGATCACTGATCCAGGTCAGTACTTAGATGAATTCATCAATGCAGGTGCAGACCTCATTACATTCCATATTGAAGCTGTATCAAGTGTGCAGGAAGCACGTGTACTTATTCAACGTATTCATGATGCAGGATGTCTTGCATCAATCTCTATTAAACCAGGTACTGATGTAGAAGCAATCAAACCATTCTTAGATGATTTAGATATGGTTCTTGTCATGAGTGTTGAACCAGGATTTGGTGGGCAGTCATTCAATCCTGCAGCTTTAGATAAGATTACTGAACTTAAAGAAATCAGAAATGGTAGACGCTACCTCATTGAAGTAGATGGTGGTATCAATGAGAATACAGCCAACCTATGCCGTGGGGCTGGGGCAGATGTTCTAGTGGCTGGAAGCTATGTCTTCAAAGCAGAAAACAGACAGGAAGCTATTGACTCACTCAAATGAAAATAGGCTTATATGCAAGCATGAATAATGGGGATGTCTTTAATAAAGACATCCCTTATATTGCAGTTGATGGTGGTTTAGAACATCTACATCGTCAATCAATTAAACCATTATGTGCTATTGGAGACTTTGATTCTTTACAACATAAAGAATACTTAGAAGGATTAGAAGTACTTACTTTTCCTACTCATAAGGATGAAACAGATACAGAACTTGCCATTAGTGAAGCACTCAATAGAGGTTATGATGAAATAGACCTTTATGGTGTTATTGGTGGTCGTATTGATCATTTTTTAGGTGTACTTATCTATCTCAAACAACATCCAGATATTAAAATCACTTTATATGATGATATAAATAGAATATACCTCTTGCCCAAAGGTAAGCATCAAATAGATTGCAGGGAATATAAGTACTTCTCATGCTTTACTGAAAAGACTTGTACTCTCACATTAAAGAATTGTGATTATCCCCTTGATGGTTATATATTAGAACCACATGATCCACTATGTATCTCTAATCAATGTCATGGTATTCTAACAATTGAAAATAGTGAAGATTTAATATTCATTGAATCACAAAGAATAGGAGGTACATATGGAGAATAAGGATTTTCTTGCGACTGAACCAGTAGGTAAATTACTCAGACAACTCGCCTTACCAACAGTCATTGCGCAATTAATCAACATGCTTTACAACATTGTAGACCGTATGTTTATAGGTCATATTCCTCAAACGGGTGCTCTTGCCTTAACAGGTGTTGGTGTCTGTATGCCGTTAATTATGATTGTGACAGCCTTTGCCTCTTTGGTTGGTAATGGTGGTGCACCACGTGCGTCTATTTATATGGGTCAGGGTAATAATAATTATGCTGAAAAGATATTAGGTAATTGTTTTATTACGCAGATTATCGTTTCTATCGTACTTACACTTATTCTATTCTTTGGAAATCGTACCTTCTTACTTGCTTTTGGCGCAAGCAGTAATACAATTACCTATGCCGTAGACTATATGAATATCTATGCAATGGGAACACTATTTGTCCAATTAACATTGGGAATGAATATGTTTATTACAGCCCAGGGATTTGCGAAAAACGGAATGATTTCAGTTGTCATTGGCGCATTATGTAATGTTATCTTGGATCCTATTCTTATTTTTGGATTTCACTTAGGTGTCAAAGGAGCAGCCTTTGCGACAATTATTTCTCAAGGATGCTCATGTCTCTATGTTCTTCGCTTCTTATTTGGTAAAAAGACAAAACTTAAAATAAAAAAGAAAAACTTATCTTTAGATCACTCGGTCATCTTACCTTGTCTTGCTTTAGGCCTTTCTACTTTTGTGATGCAATCAAGTGAGAGTGTCATCCAGGTCTGCTTCAATTCTTCTTTATTAAAATATGGGGGAGATATAGCAGTAGGGGCAATGACTATATTGACTAGTGTTATGCAGTTTGCGATGCTTCCTTTACAGGGATTAGGACAGGGGGCACAGCCTATTATCAGTTACAACTATGGGGCTAAGAATAAAGAACGTGTTCGAAAGACATTTAAATTATTATTAAAAGTCAGTCTAGTATTCTCAATATGTATCTGGCTTCTTATTCAGATCTTCCCACAGATGTTTGTAGGACTCTTTACAAATGCACAAGAACTCTCACTCTTTACCACTCAAGCACTTAGAATCTATATGGCAGTCGTAGGACTCTTTGGAATACAGATTGCCTGTCAGATGACATTTGTGGCTTTAGGTAATGCGAAAGCATCAGTTATTGTGGCAGTTACTAGAAAATTTATTCTTTTAATTCCACTTATTTATATTATGCCAGCATTACTTGTAGATAAGACAACAGCTGTTTATTTGGCTGAACCGGTGGCAGATATTCTTGCAATCACATTTACGGTATTATTGTTTAGAAAACAATTTAATAAAGCACTTGAACAAATGAACTGAGGTTTCTCAGTTCATTTTTTGCGGTTAAAACTCAAATATGTTATAATTATGTTAATGATGTTGAGGAGATTATGAAATGGACACAAGGGTGAATTTCAAAAATAATATATATATTATCTTGCTGATGGGATTATTCACCTTCTTATTTCTAGGTACTGAATATCTCTATGTAGATTTACTTTCTTGCATCGTATCACAGGATGCGACAGTTATTGCGCAAAATTATGCATTAGGCGCAAGTAGTATCGGTTTTCTTTTATATCCTCTGTTGAATCGACTTATAAAGAGCCGTTTTAAGAATAGCTCTCTTTTGCTGACAGGACTCGTATCTATTATAGGAATAGTGTTACTAGGAACAGAATATACTTTTATCATCGGACTTGTGTTATTTTTATTCTTAGGAATTATAGGAAGCTGTGTTTATTATCAATCTATGTGCATGCTGGAGACTGATCAATATCTTGCAAGAATAGTAGGCATATCTTATTTTCTAGGTATCATGCTTCAATTTATTAGTAACAACCTGATTCATACAGAGCTGATACAATCTATGCTATTGGGTATTTCTCTATTTATATTGATTATTCTCTTGATTAAAAATAGTTCATTTAATATTCAAATGATTAAAGAAGATAAACAGGAGAAAAAATCAAATACAGTAGGAATTATCTTGATTATACTGGTTGCTTTAATGACATGTATGTTTAGTACTTTAGATAATGCAGTCACATTAGTTCATGCAGGCGGGGATATGGATATTGGTCAATGGCCAAGAATCCTTCTTGCCTTAAGTGGCTTAGTCTCTGGGTTTATCTTTGATTTACAAAATAGAAGATATATGGGCATTACAATGTATTGTATTATGGTCTTATCTACTATTTGTATTGCGATACTTAAATTTGCCGGACCATTTATGTTAGGCCTTATGATTTTTTATTTATCTGCTGGTTTCTTTGCGGTATTTTTTGTCACTGCATTTATGGAAATAGCCCGCTATATGAAAATATCAGAACTTTGGTCTGGTATGGGTCGTGCAGTCAATAATTTGACCGCAGCCATTATTGCGAGTCCAGTTCTTGCATTACTTTCTTCTGATAGTAATCTTTCGGCCATCATATTAATTTTAGTGCTATTTGTGGCAGTGAGTATTGTCTCAGTTATCTATACCGTGTGGAAGAATGACTTTATTAAACAACAGACAATAGAAGTCATAGATGAAAAAGAGAAGCTTAGAAGATTCTCTGAACTCTATTCTTTCACAGATAGAGAAACTGAAGTCTTTGAACAACTAGTCAATACAGAAGATAGTATCCAAGTCATTGCAGAAAATATCTATGTATCAAAAAGAACATTAGAACGTTATGTCTCTGCTATCTATGAAAAAACAGGTGTTAAATCCCGTATTGGTTTATTAAATCTCTATAACAAGTAGAGCCTTTCATTTATGAAGGGCTTTTTTATTTATTGAAAAAGTAGCCTATATAACATGTAAATACTGTGTTGGCGGTACTCCGCCAAAGTCATTTTTACATTATGGCGGACTTCCCTTATATACTTATATCTATTTGCATCCTACAATAACACTAGCATTTGTATCAATAGATGCATGGAAGGAGGAAAGTCATGAATACAGCCCAAAGAATGCTTCCGTATGCGAGACAATATGTGATCATAGCCATCTATGAAATACTAGAGCATGATGGTGTACCCTATAAAAAAACGGACTCGTCAACAGTCGTATTCCATGGAAACAAAGGCATCTTTTCTATTTCTGTAAGTGAACAGGTAAAAGGAACACAACTATTTGTCACAATGGAACAGGCAAATGCAGCCTTATCACAAGCTGGTTCACAGCGTGCGATTAACGCTGTCACCAGACAAATCTCAGATTATATTGAAAATGAAACAGTCATGGCGAAGTATTCGCCAAAAAGAATTTTTAAGAGCCTCATAATCAGGCTAAGGGAATGGAGGAAACGTTATGAATAAACTTAAAAAGACATTAAGAATTGCATCCATGATTTTGATTGCGATTATGATTGGAATATCAGGTATGATCAGTGCAAGTGCTGCAACAATCACAAATAATGGACAATATTCACTCATATTATATTCTGATCCCGATGATTGGAATCCAAACTTTGAAGGTGAATATGGTAAGATAGTTAAATTTAACGTTGCAGAGGGAGAAACAACAGTTAAAGTATCTGAGCTTACAAAAGGTATTACACCATTCAATGGAGAAAATGAATTCTCTCATTGGGAAACAACGAAAGGAGAAAAAGCTGGTGATGAATTAAATATCTCTGATTTTACACAAGAAGGTAATTTTTATACTTCTAGTGGTGAAGAAATCAGTTATTCTAAGGGTTTAACTTTACATGCAAAATTCAAAGGTAAATCATTAAATGAATCTGGAAACTATTATGTAACTTTAGATGCTTTTGGCGGAACTCTTAATGGTAAAGCAGAAGTTTTATTACAGAGTAAAAAAGAAGAATTCAAGACCATTGATTTAACTCAGTATACACCAGTAAGAAAAGGTTATACTTTTGTAGGCTGGGATTTAAATGGAGAATTTGTGAATTCAGTAGATGCATCTGCTTTTATAAAAAATTCTGTTGTAAGAATTACTGCAACTTATAAAAGTGATACATTTAATAATGAAGATATTACAGTAACATTAAATGGGAATGGTGGCATGATTGAAGGTAAGGAATCTCATATATGTAATTATGTAGGTGGAGCTAATTCAGGAACATCTATGTCACTATTACCATATACACCAGTGAGAGATGGTTATACTTTTAATGGCTGGAATACTAAAAAAGATGGTAGTGGAAAAAATCTCAAATATATCTACTGGAGATCCTGGGATAATAATGAAGAATCAAATAAAGAATTTGATAAAGATACTTTAATTGATGAAGGTGATGGTTATTCAAGATATAAAAATATTACTCTCTATGCATCTTGGACTAAGAATCCTGATTCTACACCAGAACCAATAGAAACAGTTAAAAAACTAGAGAGTACTGGAGACATTAAGGGAACTATTGAATCTGAAGAAGGTATTAATAAGAACTACAAACTAGATATTAAGAAAGTAGAAGTAAAGAAAGACCTAACAAATAAGAACATTAAGTTTATAGCTGATATTAATGTATTGAATGGTGATACTGTTGTAAAGATTTCCCATACAAAGATGAAAATCAGACTTGCATTGCCAGAAGATTTAAAAGGTTATGATAAATATGAAGTTGTTTATATTTTAGATGATGAAATTAAAGAAACAATTCCTGCCGTTGTAGAAGATGGATATATTAGCTTTGTTACAACTCATTTAAGCCAGTATGGAATTATCGCTACTAAGAATAATACAGCTGCCCAAGACAAGAATACTGTTATTACTCCAAATGGTAATAATTCCACTAATACATCAACTGAAAATAAGAAAACTGATAAAATAGTAAAGGATACTCCAAAAACTGGAGATAACACAAATCTTGTATTAGTAATTGGTACATTAGTAATTAGTGTTTTTGTATGTATGAGTTTAAAGAAGAAAAAAGAAATGTAGAGCCTAAGAAAGGGGGCTGACAATATGAAAATAAAATTTTGTAAAATGAAGCTGTTGCCGGTCTTTCTTACATTATGTATTGTGCTATTATTAGTGCCTTGTACTGTATTTGCACAAGATATTAATCTTCCGTCAGGAGTAAAATATACATCAAATTATCATCATCAATATTATACAAAGATTGATGTGAATGCGAATGTATCTATAAAGGACCTAGATGGCACTGTAGTTGAAACAAAACAAGTTACTAAAACCAGTGGGAATTTTCTTAAAGGTGGTTTAAGTGATGAAGCAGTAAAAAGTACACTTTCAAATATATGGTCTGACATTGAGACACCATATAAATCACAGGGAACTGTAAAACATGAGAACAATGATGGTAAAATGAGTTTTGATCACTTTGATAGTGGGCATTTTTATACATTTACTCCTAAAATTGGAGATGTTATTACTTTTGAAACTGAAGAAGAAGCACAACAGTATTTTGATGAGCATCAAGATGCAACAGGCACTTTTAATAAACTTCTGGATGTTTATGAGTATCAGATCTACAAAAATACTTATGATTTAATTGTAGAAAAAAATACTTCTCCAGCAATTACTCAAGTAAATATTAATAGCTTATATAACTATGAGGTGGGAAGTACACCTCATGCAACTGCAAAATTATCTCAAGATGAAAATGAATATGAGATTGCATATGAGTGCTGGGAAGAAATGGAAAATGGTGAACCTATCGCATTCTGGTATTCAGATGAAAGTAAATATATTCCATCGATGAAGAGAATCACTAAGTTTGAAGATGGTAAAACTTATATGTATTCTATTGAACTACGTGAAAAGGATGGCTATAAATTTAGTAATCAATGTGATGTATATATAAACAACAAAAAACAGTCTACAGTCATTAAAACTATCAATGGATTATTCATGCCTTCTATTGAGACAATTCATCCAGTAACGGTAAAAGAAATAGGTACGATTGAAATCAATAATGCAACATTAAACTTCAAGGATGGAGATAAGCCAGTATTTACTGGCACAACTCCAGAAAATGCGAAATATATGCTTGTCTTTGAAGAATGGAGAACAGATGGTGAATGGACTCGTTCTGACAAATGGTTTAATGATGATGAACATCATGGTAATGATAAAACTATAACTACTTTTGATAAGAATAAGACTTATCATTATAATCTCTTTGTCCAGCCAACTCA
Organism: Catenibacterium sp. AM22-6LB; assembly: GCF_003435615.1. NCBI lineage: Bacteria > Bacillati > Bacillota > Erysipelotrichia > Erysipelotrichales > Coprobacillaceae > Catenibacterium > Catenibacterium sp. AM22-6LB. The sequence continues at coordinate 3,853 of NZ_QTUM01000035.1, read as the reverse complement.
CAACGCAGGTAGTGAAGGATGGGTATTTGGTCCACATACTAAGCTGATTATTAATGGTAAAGAAGTAACTTATACGTATAAGACTGATGCAGAATATGAGAATGGTCTAAGATATGACTTCTTTGTATTTACTCCAATTAATATGATTCCTGAATCAACTCATACACATAGCTTTAAGTGGTTTATTGACAAAGAAGCGACTACAACAGAAAAAGGTTCTAAGCATGAAGAGTGTACTATTTGTGGCTATAAGAAAGCATTTATTGATATTCCTATGAAGGACTTAGAAACAAAGTCAAATGGTAGTACAACATCTGAAAATAAGAAAACTGATAAAATAGTTAAGGATACTCCTAATACTGGAGACAATACAAATGTCTCTTTAGGGCTATCAGTACTCGTTTTATCATTGTTTGGATTAGTTGCGTTATATAAGAAAAAGTATACAGAGTAAATATGATGAGGCGGTTCAGTCACTGAACCGCCTTTTTTTGACTTCTTTCATAGAAATACATTATAATGAAATAGATTGAAAGAAGGATGAATGTATGAGAAATCTAGAAGATATAAAAAGAAGTGGATTTAAAATCATTGAACAAAAAAGAGAAGAATTTATGAAACAGAGTATTCTTTCTGATGAGTTCTTAGATTTATTAGATAAAAACAAAAAGCCATTTGATTTATTGATGTCATATTATCGTTGTGCGGTAATGGAGATAGAAACAAAATTCAGAGTATTAGATCAGGAATATTCTTTAGAATATGATGGTAATCCTATTGAAAGCATCAAGTCCCGTATTAAATCATATGATAGTATTGCGAGAAAAGTAAGACGCAAGAATATTCCAATGACTATAGAATCATTAGAAGAAAATATAAGAGATATTGCAGGAGTCAGAGTTGTTTGCTCATTTCCTGAAGATATATATGAACTTGCAGATAGCTTCTTAAGACAGGATGATATTACTTTGATTGAGATGAAGGATTATATTAAAAATCCTAAACCTAGTGGTTATCGTAGTTTACACTTAATTGTACAGGTACCAATCTTTTTGCAGAAGACAAAGAAGTATGTTTATGTAGAAGTACAGCTTCGTACTATTGCGATGGACTTCTGGGCAAGTTTGGAACATAAATTACGCTATAAGAAGAATATTCCTGAAGACGAAGCAAAGCTTATTGCTCAGGAACTTTATGACTGTTCAGTAGAAAGTGCTAAACTAGATGAACGTATGCAGAAGATACGTTCAATGATGAATAAAGGAGAATCTGAATAGACTCTTTTTTTGTTGAAGGAAATGAAACTTTAATATGTTGTAAACACGGCATTTTATTTTGCCTTTGTTGTCGAACAGTATTATATATAATTAAAAATAAGGTAATAGATACTACGCAATTAAATGATAATAACCATTCATTAGTCTTGTTGAATTATCAGCCTATCATGTGCATTAAACATCGTAATAAGGCGATAGATGATGTTTAATGCAGGATATCATTGGAGAACGAGAAAATGTATTATAAAATACAGCAAGTTATTTGCATACATGCTATAATTTTACTATATTTTGAAAAAAAGATTGCGGATGAGTTTTTTTAAATATATAAAGAAAGTTCGAAAGCAAAGCTTATGAGTTAGACGGAATTTGCGAAAGCATTATGTGTATTATACTCAATTGTCAGTAGGTGAGGAATAGGATTATTCTGCTTTGAGCATGATATTGATTTTAGTGACTTCAGGAATAAATTATGGATTGAAAGTGATTTGGGGATTACTTAGCAGCCAGCAATATCACTCATGTAAATATGGAGGCAGTCTTTACATTGACAGATATGCTATTCAAGTCAGCTTAGTTCATTGGTTTTGAAAACGAACGGTAATATAAATTGGAGGTATAACTCATGTATCAGGATTTATCTTTTATGAATGTTCCGCTTCCAGAGGACGTTTTGAAATTAAAAATTTATGGTGATTATGCTGGAGCCCAGAAAATGATTCGTTATTTTCTAGAAGAGAAGGATATTCCACAGGCTCTTAGAAAACGTCTAGAAATCGAACAGGAAGTCATTGGCGTTATGAGTGGTAATGAGTATCCTTTTACTTATGATGAAGCATTGGAGATTATGATGATTCATCTACGTGATTTCAAAAAAGAAGAGTTAGATCATTTAAAAGAAATCAGTGCAGCAGATTGGATTTATATTGATGGTGAGGTACATTTTCAGCGTCGATTCTATGAAAATCTCATTAAGACTCGTCCAGATTACGCAAAGCGTGTCATTGCAGAAAATCCAGAGGATGAAAAGCAAAATAATCTAAATCAGAATCTACTTAATGACAATATACATTACATGAAAGAACATGGAGGAAGAACTGTACACACTCGTATACGTTCAACGATAAAAACCAAAAAAGAATTTGAAGAGGTAGGACGCAAGGTTCGCGTACATCTTCCGATTCCTAAGGTATATGAGCAGGTTTCTAATGTAGAGGTTCATGCATCTAATCCAGAGATTACATATGTAGCACCTTTTGATGCACCACAGAGAACAGTGTATTTTGAGACTGAGTTGAAAGAGAATCAGGAGTTCATGGTAGATTATTCATTTGACTACCATGTAGATTATGTAAAGTTAGATCCTGCCAAGGTATCTGAAGAACAGCCAGATTTCTGTCTGGAAGAGCAGGCACCACATATCGTATTCACTCCATACTTAAGAGAACTAAGAGATGAACTGGCAGGAGATGAGACAAATCCAGTTATTTTGGCGCGTCGATTCTATGATTTTGTGACTACAAAAGTGATGTATTCTTTCATGAGAGAATATTTCACAATTGAGTGTATTCCCGAATACTGTGCAATCAACCTAAAAGGTGATTGTGGTGTACAAGCACTGCTATTTATCACACTTTGCCGCATGTCTGGAATTCCAGCACGCTGGCAGTCAGGTCTATATGTGACGAAGTATTATACAGGATGCCATGATTGGGCACAATTCTATATAGCACCGTATGGATGGGTATTTGCAGACCCTTCTTTTGGTGGAAGTGCATGGCGTGAAGGAGACAAAGAGCGTTGGAACTATTACTTTGGTAATCTGGATATTTTCCGTATGCCAGCGAACTCTGAAATTCAAAAAGAATTCATGCCGGAGAAAAAATGGCTCCGCATTGATCCGATTGATAATCAGAGAGGAGAATTTGAGTACGAGGATCATGGTCTTCGCTTCTCTCAGGTGGAAGTATCACAGGAACTCATTTCTATGGAAGATATTGAATAATAAATTATCGTAAGTCTCGTTGTAAGAAACAGAAATGTTTGAAGAGTGGTTTTGGATGTTTCCTTTCCTTTTCTTTTTTACACACAAGACATTAAAAAGGCATTACAAATAATGTGAATTGAAAGAGTTCATATCAATCTGTAATGCCTTTTTCCTTTCTAAATATTTTACATGATTATCATACTACAATCAGATCATAAAACAGGTGGAAGATTATGCCGTCACAAAAGGCACATTTTCCACCTGTTTATTAATTTAATCTGCGGTTTTATTAGTTTTTATTATGGGTAGAGTTTGCGGTTTAACACCTCACATACTGATAAAAGTCTTTGAGTTCCAGAAATTTCAGCATTTACAATATCAATCATTCGTTTTAAGTTTGCAACGTGGAATGGCTTTACTTCTGTTGCCCATTTAGGTGTATCTTGTTTTTCTATTCCAGCTAGATATTGTTTCAAAATAGTTAATCTTTGTTCTAGCAGTTTTTTTCTTTCTTTTGGTTCTATATAATCAATAAAAAAATTGGATAATAGAAATCAAGTAAAAATTCAAAAAAATAATCAGTAATTTT
>NZ_QTUM01000034.1:0-25490 GCF_003435615.1 Catenibacterium sp. AM22-6LB | reverse complement strand
TTTGATTATATATTTGTGTCCGCGCAACGAAGGCGCGGGGAAATGGAGGAAAACATGAACGAATGGAATCTTGATGCCCTATATACGTCATTTCAAGACAAAAATTTTCAAGAAGATTTAAACACGCTTAAAGATTTGAATAAGAACTATCCTACTTATAGAAGTGAGAAAACAGAAGCATCATTACATAAAATAATAGAGACAAAAATAGAAATTGAAAAGAGAATAGAAAGGCTACATTTTTTTATACAGCTTTCTTTATCGGCTCATACAGATGATGCGGAGGCAACACATTATCTTGATCAATTAAATAATATAACTGCCTCAATGATAGGAGAAGATATTAAGAATAATGCCTATATTGCGGAGTTTGATTTAGATAGTTGTCAGGATCCTTTTATCCAGGAACATGCTTATATTCTTCATGAAATTAAAAATAAACAGAAGTATGTATTAGATGAAAAAGAAGAATCTATTATAGCTCATATGAAAAATACAGGTTCTTATGCTTGGATGAAGCATAAGGATGCGGTTGTATCTTCTATTAAAGTGAATATAGATGGGTATGATTATCCTTTGACTAAAGTACTGAACATGGCTCATAGTCCAGATAAGCAGACAAGAATGAAAGCTTATTTCGCAGAACTAGATGCCTATAAACCATATGAAGAAACGATTGCGACATGTTTAAGTGGAATCAAGGGAGAAGTGCTCTATACAAGTAAACTGAGAGGTTATGAATCACCATTAGAAGAATCATGTATCAAATCACGATTAAAGATGGAGACTCTTAATACATTACTTTCTGTTATGAAAAAGAATATGCCAGAAATAAGAGAATACCTTAAAATTAAGGCAGACTATCTAGGCTATCAGAACGGCTTACCTTGGTTTGAACTTTATGCGCCTGTTGTTGAAGATGATGAAGAATATTCATTTGAGAAAGGGTCTCAGTTTGTCATTGATCAGTTCTATACATTCTCAAAACATTTAGGTGATTTTGCGACTCATGCAATTAAGAATCATTGGGCTGATGTTTATCCAAGAGAAAATAAAGTCGGTGGTGCATTTTGTGAAAATATTAGAAGTTTGAAACAAAGTCGTTTCTTATTCAACTATGGAAATCATTTCTCTGATGTGATTACTGTAGCCCATGAATTTGGTCATGGTTTCCATGGAAGATGTTTAGGTGATCAAACAATATTGAATACCCATTATCCAATGCCTATAGGAGAAACAGCCTCTAACTTCTGTGAAACAATAGTTGGAAAAGGTGCATTAAAATCAGCTACACCTACTCAAAAGATTGTGATATTAGAGAATACATTAAGTAATGCAATTCAGGTGATCTGTGATATTTATTCCCGTTTCTTATTTGAAAGCCGCTTCTTTGAAGCAAGAAAACAAGGGCCAGTGAGTGCTAAAGAAACAAAGAAAATTATGCTTCAAGCACAGATAGAAGCGTATGGTGATGGATTAGATCATAATTATCTCCATCCATATATGTGGGCATGGAAACCTCACTATTATGATCCGGATTATTCATTCTATAACTACCCATACGCCTTTGGTTCATTGCTTGCGAAAGGACTTTATGCACGTTATCAAAAAAATCCTGAACACTTCCCAGAGGATTATGAAACATTCCTTTCAGTCACAGGTAAGATGGATTTAGAAGATATTGCGAAAACACTTGATATAGATCTCACAGATGAGTCATTCTGGCAGAGTTCTATTGATATCATCAAAGAAGATATTGATACATTTAAAATGCTTCTAGAGGAATACAAACATGATTGATACGTTCTATCAAAAAGAAAACCTAGAAGTTTATAAACGTTATCTCTATTTCCAGTTAAAAGATGATTCTCGTTTTCAAACACAATTTAATGACAATGAATATCACATTACTTATCAATCACGCACTGCATCTATTCACTTTCATGATATAGGTATGATAGAAGAAAAAATCATCAGTGATGATAAACAGATCTTCTATCTTCACTTCCCATTAACGACATTTCCTATTGCCTTAGAACTTTATCGATGTATGATCAATAAACTCATAGAAGAAAAAGTCGAACCAATGAAGGTGATATTATGCTGTAGTGGGGGAATGACATCAGGATTTTTTAAGGAAAAGATGCAGAACTATATTTTAAAAAACAACCTCCCATTGATCATAGAAGGGGCAGCAGTTCATACTGTAGAAAAGAAGTGTCTCTATTATGATGTTGTATTATTAGCACCACAAATGGGTTATAAGAAAGAAGAGATAGAAACATTGACACATAAACATGTAGGTGTGATTGATCCTCAGGTCTTTGCGACATATGATTGTGGCGCATTATACAAACAGATTCAATATTACTATAGGAGGAATAAAGAATGAATGATACAAAAAGCGATATGATTTCAGGCGAACTCTATCAGCCATTTTCAAAAGAACTCTATAATGATCGTCTTTATTGTAAGAGTCTTTGTCATGAGTTAAACAATCTTTCACCGCTTAAAAGAGATGATATCAATCTTATACTAGATAAACTATTAAATGAATGGAATGAAGCCTTTATTGAACAACCTTTTCATTGTACATATGGCTATAATATTTCTTTAGGGAAGAACTTCTATTCTAAAGATAATCTCTTTATTGATGATAGTGGAATAGTGTCTATTAGTGATAATGTGACTATTGGATATAATGTCACAATACTCACATCAGTTACACCAACGAGTAGCCAGGATCGTGCAAAAGGATTAGAAAGTACACTTCCAGTACGTATTTATGAAGGAGTATGCATTGGATCCAATACAGTGATTTATCCAGGTGTAAAGATCAATAGAGAATCTATTATTGAACTAGGATCAGTTGTAAAGGATGATATTCCACCATTTGTGATTGCAGGAGGCAATCCATGTCGTGTAATTAGCGCAATTGATGATAAGGACTTGATGAGAAAATGAGAGAATTAGGACAATTATATGACTATACACTCCTTCATTTCCTTCATCATCTTGCTGAAAGTACAAATGGTGCACTCACACCATTCTTTCGCTTTATCTCTTATTTTGGTGATAACGGCATCTTCTTTATCGCTTTATCCCTGGTACTCATTTATTTTAAAAAGACAAGAAAACTCGGTATATGTATCCTCATTAGTCTTGCGATAGGCGCTATCTTTACAAGTCTCTTTTTAAAGAATGCGATAGGACGTCATCGTCCTTATTTATCCGGTGTAGACGAATACTATAACTGGTGGAAGTATGTAGGAGGTTTACATTATAAAGAATTCTCATTTCCTTCAGGACATACTACAGCCACTATGGCTGTTATGATGTGTATATTCTTAACATGCAATAAGAAATATAGCTGGTTAGTTTTTATCTTTGTCGCATTAATGGGACTAAGTCGTAATTATTTCATGGTGCACTATCCAACAGATGTTTTGGGTGGTATTATGGTAGGCGGAATATCTGGTCTTATTTCATATTTGATATGTTATAAGAGTAAACTATTGGGAGGAAGAACATGAAACTAACAATGCTAGGCACGGGGAATGCCTTGGTCACTAAGATCTATAACACATGTTTTGTCTTAGAAGACAACCATCAATACTTTATGGTTGATGCAGGAGGAGGAAACCAAATCCTAACTCAGCTAAAAAATGTAGGATATGATTGGAAGGATATGAAGCATATCTTTTTAACACATAAGCATATTGACCATCTACTAGGAATGGTCTGGATGATGCGTATGATTACACAGTTCATGAATGCAGGTAAATATGAAGGTGATGCTTATATCTATGGTCATGATGAAGTCATTCATATTTTAAAGGATATGGCTGATACACTTCTTGTACCAAAACAGAGTGCATTAATTGGAAAAAGACTTCACTTAGTAGAAGTGAAGGATCAAGAAACTAAAGAAATTATGGGACATCCAGTCACTTTCTTTGATATTCATTCAACTAAAGCCAAACAGTTTGGCTTTATGATGGAATATGATGGTAAGAAACTCACATGCTGTGGTGATGAACCTTATTGTGAAGAAGAGAAAGTCTTTGCAGAGAATGCGGATGTACTCTTGCATGAAGCATTCTGTTTATATGAAGAAAGAGACTTCAGACATCCTTATGAAAAACATCATTCAACAGTGAAAGATGCCTGTGAACTTGCGCAAAAACTTCATATTAAGAATCTTGTACTCTATCATACAGAAGATGATCATGTAGACAATCGTAAAGAACTCTACAAGGCAGAAGGTGTACACTATTATACAGGAAATATATATGTTCCTGATGATTTAGAAGTAATGAAATTTTAGAGCTATCATTTGATAGCTTTTTATATTAATAATTTTTTTAAAAAAGTGCGATATATATATGTTAATTAACAAGTAGTATATAATATAAATAGATATAAAACTTGAAAGAAAGGATGATGATTATGAGTAAAAAGAAACGCGTCATTTCAGAAGAAAAGACAAAAGAACTTCAAAAAGATTGGCAAGGCTATGGCGCGATGACAGTGGCATATAGTCTTGTAGTTATCATTATCGTTCTAATTGCGATTATCGCAAAATTGTATTTCTAATAGAAAAGCCTCTGGATTACTTTCCAGAGGTTTTCCATTTCTGTCCATATTGATCTGCTTTGATAATAGCTTCTAATAAATTCTTTGAAGTCACTTCAAAAGGCATATTTAATGTCGTAGAACCTTCTTTTATTGCTTCTAAGCATACATGCATTAATGCTTCTTCATCTACTTCTTTCATCCCTAAATCAGAAAGTGTAGTAGGTAACTCTAATGCTTCTAAGAACTCATAATAGCTCTTTAATGTATCCTTAGGAGTATTCTCTAATACCAATTGTACAAGTGTACAAAAAGCCACTTTTTCACCATGCATCTTACTATTTGTTTCAGGAATAAGAGTGAACGCATTATGCAGGCCATGACCGACTGCTTCTCCACCAGATTCAAAACCAATGCCACTTAAATAAATATTAGCTTCTATCACATTTTCTAGTGCTTCTGTGACTTTATGCTGCTTACAATCTTCTACAGCCTGTAATCCATAAGAATAGACAATATCAAAACAAGCCTTAGATATTGCGAAAGCACTTCTTGTCACCTGACTATGAAGACAATTCTCACTATGACTCACATAACAAGCCTTTGCTTCAAAATAAGTACTAAATGCATCACCAATACCCGCTCTCAGTAATCTTACTGGGGCATTCGCAATGACCTGTGTATCCACAATCACTTGATCTGGACTCTTAGGTAAATATAAATAATGATCAAATGTATGATCATCATGATAAATCACTGATAAAGAAGAACATGGGGCATCTGTACTTGCTGCAGTAGGTATAACGACAATAGGCTTTTTCGCATAATAACCACATGCTTTAGTCGTATCTAATACCTTTCCTCCACCTACACCGACAATTACTTCACTATTCGTTTCTTCTACAATATGTTGTATTTTTTCAATCTCACTCATACTACATTCATTTTGAAACAATACAACAGTCATTTCCTGTTCATGTAAGCTTTCCTCTATCTGAGGTATAAACATCTCTTTCAAGTTTTCACTTGTAATTACAACTATTCTTTTATAATCTTTTAAATCATCCCCAAGACATTTTAATTCATCTTTACCTTGTCTATATCTTGTTGGTGCACCAATCATTTTGCTCATCTTATCACGCTCCTATTTCTATTATAGAACATGAAAAAAACAATGAGGAGAATTTTCTCCTCATTGTTTACATATCACAAAGACCTTTGTCTTCTCCGTATACTGAATACCAATCATTATTGAAATCAGTTACAGCTTTAGAAATGCTTGGATTTTCAAAGATTGCCTTTAATACGCTTACTGGCGCAGTGACAGCCTGACTACCTGCATTAAATGCATCTCTTACCTGCTGTACACCCTTGAAGCTTGCAGCAAGAATCTTGCAGTCATAACCATCTTCTACGATTCTATTAGATAAATGAGCCATTAATTCAAAAGGATCATTTCCTAAGTTTCCAATTCTATTTGTATAAGGCGCAATATAATCAGCACCTGCTGCGAGTGCCATATAAGCCTGCATCAAATCATAAACAGCTGTGGCAGTTACATTTTTACCTTCAGCCTTTAAGATTTTCATTGCCTTAACACCTTCATAAGTAGTAGGTACCTTTACATATACCTTGTCATCTACTTCTTCAAAAATCTTATGTGCTTCTTTCACAATTTCATCTGCTTCTGTCGCAATAACCTGAATATGTAAAGAACGTTCATCACCAATGATTTTTCTGATTTCTCTCATATGTCCAAAGAAATCCTTTGGGCTTGTCTTCTTTACAATACTTGGGTTACTAGTAACACCTACGATTGGTAAGTGATCCACTGCATCTCTAATTTCTTCTAAATCTACTGTATCAATAATAAATTCCATTGTTTTTTTCCTCCTATAAACTCTGTTCAGTTCTACCGATAATATCATCCTGAGTTGCTTTAGATAATACATTGAAGAATGCACTATATCCTGCAACACGTACAATTAAGTCTTTATGATTTTCTGGATGCTTTTGTGCATCTATTAAAGTTTCCTTAGAAACGATGTTGTATTGTACATGGTAACCATGAAGACGATTAAAGAATGTACGAATCAATAATTCTAGTTTCTGTTTATTTTCTTCTGTAGAAAGCATTTGTGGTGTCATCTTCTGGTTAAGAAGTACGCCTCCTGTGATCTTTTCAGTACGAAGTTTAGATATACTCTTGAATACTGCAGTAGGACCATTCTTATCTGTGTTATGTGCTGGAGAACATCCTTCAGCGAGTGGTTCATGTGCATTTCTTCCATCAGGAGTAGCCATTGTACCCATACCCTGACCTACATTGGCACTAATTGAAGAAGTACCTGCATAACGGATACCACCAATAGGACCTCTGTTATAACGAGTATTTGGATACTTTTTGATTTCATCAATATAAGAATCATATGCTTCTACAATTAAGTTATCTGCATAATCATCATCATTACCATACTTAGGTGCTTCATCATTCAACATTTCCTGAATCTTCTTATTTTCAGGTGACTGGAAATCATCTAAGATTGCATTCCATAACTGTTCTCTTGTAATCTTCTTTTCATCATAAACAAGCTTCTTGATAGCTGCTAAGCTGTTTGCCATATTCGCAATACCGACCTGAAGACCTGAAATGAAGTCATACACTGCACCACCTTCTTTGATAGTCTTACCTCTACCAATACAGTCATCGGTCAATGCAGAACATAGAATATCAGGTACATCTCTTTCAGATGCCTTATCAATAAAGTTTTCTACAATAACACTATAACGTGTCATTTCTCTAACTGTTTTATCCCATGCTGCAAGTAAATCTTCATATGTTTCCATTTCAGTAAAGTAACCATGGCCCTTAGTGAAACGTTTGTTTGTAGTTAAGTCAACACCATTATTCATTGTACATAATAATACTCTTGGGAAGTTGACATAAGACATACCTGTACAACGATATCCCCATTTACCAGGAACAGCTGTTTCTACACATCCGATAGCACTATAATTATAAGCATCTTCTTCCTTAACACCCCAGTTAATAAATGAAGGAATAATGATTTCATCATTATTTAAGGCTGGCATACCAAATCCTAGTTTCATTACTTCAATACATTCATCAAAGAAATGTTTATTGAGGTTTGCATGATAACGTACAGTTAAGTTAGGCTGAGTGAGTCTTGTCTGAGCCACTGATTTTAATACCGCAAAACTTAATTCATTTACTGCATCCTTCTTATCAGTAGTCTGACCACCAATAGTGACATTCTGATACATTGGAGAACCAGCTGAGCTTAATGTATGAGCCTGTGAACGTACCTTATTGACTGTGAGTGTCTTGATCCATAAACAAGTAAGAAGTTCTAATGCTTCTTCTTCAGTGATCTTCTTTTCATAGATATCTTTAATATAGTAAGGATACATATACTGATCAAAACGACCATAACTTAATGAATGACCATTTGATTCAATTTGAAGAATCAACTGAATAAACCATACAGACTGTACTGCTTCACGGAATGAATGTGCTGGTTCATAAGGCACCTTTGCACAAATTCTGCTTATTTCTAATAATTCTTCTTTTCTTGCAGGATTTGTTTCTTTTTCTGCCATTTCCTTTGCAAGAGAACTATAACGAAGAGCAAATGTATGCACTGCTTCAATAACAGTTAAAACTGAATTATAGAACATATACTTATCAACACTATCTGGCTGAGCCAAATCAAGCTTTTCTTTCATTTCTCTTGTATAAGCTTCATAACCCTTTAAGCCCTGTGCAAGAATACGTTCATAATTAACTGCAAGATGTGCATCCCCGGCATTCAACTTACCTTCCATGCCAAATACACCTGTTTCCATAAATACACTCACTTCATCAGGTAGTAAAGCTTCACCTCTTGCACGTAGGTTATTATTTTCCCAGAAAGGGGCAATATCTCTTAACTGCTGTTTTGTTTCTTCAGTAATATAGAATACATCACCATCTCTCTTTTCAAAAAGATCTAATTCATCCATGATGAACTTCATTGTATATTCAGGGAATACTGGTGCATTACAATTTTTTGTAGACTGGTTACCTACAATAAGTGTTTTATCTTCAATATAGATAGACATGTTTTCAAGAATCTTCTTCAACATTCTTGCACGAACCATGACACGTGGCTGATTTAAGTTTTCCTTATAAGCCTCAGTTGCAAGAACAGCACGTTCTCCATCTACATAAGGCTTTTCATCTAATACTTCTTCTCTGAAAGCTTTCATTCTTTCAGTTAACTGACCAAAATGCTGAGTATTTTCCATCATTGTTCCTCCTAAAGTTTCATACGTAAGTTTTATGACTTTCATTACAAGCACATCATACGCATAAAAGTGTTATTAGTCAACTACAAATTATGAAAAAAATATTATAAACTTTCAAATGAAACTTTTGTGTTGCGAAACATAAGTAGAAATGATAGGATAGAAGCGAAAAGAGGGATATGAGATGGAAGGAATTATATTTAATATACAGAAATTTAGTATTCATGATGGACCTGGTATTCGTACAACAGTGTTTTTTAAAGGATGTCCATTAAGATGTGAATGGTGTGCCAATCCTGAGAGTCAGGCAGTGAGTCCTCAGGTTTTATACAATAATGAGAAATGTCTCCGTTGTGAAACATGTGTACATACCTGTCCTAAAGGGGCTATAAAGATGGAAGATGGCTTGATTCGAATTGATCATAAAACATGTGATCATTGTATGGAATGTGTCAAAGCCTGCCCTGGGAAAGCTTTAACACAGGAAGGTGAAATCAAGACAGTAGAAGAAGTTGTTGATATATGTATGCAGGATATTGATTTCTATGAAGAATCTAATGGTGGTGTCACTTTATCTGGTGGAGAAGCCATGGTGCAATATGATTTCATGATGGCTCTTGTCCATGCATTAAAAGAAAAAGGACTTCATCTTGCGATTGAAACAACAGGTATTGTGGATCATGAGAAGTTTAAGAAAGCAGCTCCTTTATTTGATCTCTTATTATTTGATGTAAAACAGGCTGATCCAATAAAGCATAAGAAGGGAACACATGTCACAAATGAAGTCATTCAAAAGAACTTCAAATGGGCTATTGAACAGGGACTGAATGTATTACCTAGAATACCTGTTATTCCTGGCTTTAATGAAACATTAGAAGATGCGAAAGAACTTGCATCATGTATTAAAGATGCAGGTGCGAAAGATGTACAGCTTCTTCCATTCCATCAATTTGGTGAAAACAAATATAAGCTACTCGGTAAAGACTATAAGCTTCACGAAGTGGAAGCATTACATCCTGAAGATTTAGTAGATTATCAAAATGAGTTCATCAAGTGTGGCTTAAATTGTTTCTTCTAGATTAATATAATGAGTGCGGAGGTAATCTATGAAAGACCGCTATAACAAAATATTAGAACTACTTACAAAAGAAAATAAAATAGAAGTCAATGAATTATCTCAAATACTTGGGGTATCCAATGTCACTATACGTAAAGACTTAGATGCGCTTGAAGAAAAAGGGATTATTAAAAGAGGACATGGCTATGCCATCCTTGCGAATAAAGATGATATCAATGGACGCTTAGCGTATCATTATGAAATAAAGAAAAGAATTGCGAAAAAGGCTGCAGAACTTATTCATGATGGGGATACCATTATGATTGAAAGTGGGAGCTGCTGTGCGATTCTTGCAGATACGATTGCATCAGAGAAACTAGATGTTACTATTGTGACTAACAGTGCTTTTATTGCAGGGTATATTCGCGATAAAAAGAATACCAATGTGATTCTTCTAGGTGGTGCTTACCAGAAAGATTCACAGGTTATGGTAGGACCTATCGTGGCACAATGTGCTCAAAACTTCTGCGTAGACCAGTTATTTATTGGTGCCGATGGTTATAATCCTCGTGTAGGTTTCACAAATAGTGATCATTTACGTGCGCAGGCTGTCAGAGATATGGCTGAACAGGCAGAACATATTATTGTCTTAACTGAAAGTGAAAAGTTCAATTCACATGGTGTAGTACCTCTTCAGTTAAAAGAACGTATTGATACAATCATTACTGATGATCATATTCCCGAAGATATTAAAACACATTTGTTATCAGAAAATAAAACATTACTCACTATAGAAAACAAATAAACGGAAGGGGGCCCTTCCGTTTTACTTTAAATCTTTTATAATGCGTTGTAATTCTCCTGGCTGACCATCCTTATAAGGTATCTTATAAGATGTCCCATCTGTTAAGCATAAACAATTTAATTGTCCTCTATCTGCCACAGCGAGTCCTCCATCAATACCAATCTTATTATGATAATCAGGATCATACCAGATATTAAAAGAATGATCATCATTCACATAACATAAAGGCGTATGACCAAATATATAAGTATATTCAGGATTACATGGATTCATATAGAAATATTCTCTAATCCAGGCAAGTAATTCAGGATCACTATCTTCTATATTGGTTACCTCAGGATCCACTCCTGCATGCACCATTACATAATGCTTACCCTGATAATCAAGTTCTATATAGTTAGGTAGACTATCAATGAAATCAATAATTTCCTGTACAAACTCTTTCTTTATATCAAAATATTCCTCATAAGGAATAGAATCCTTCTGTAAGAACTCTCTTATACTATTTACAGTACCTGTGGCACCATTTTGTTTCCATAAACGATATGCATTATTCAAATCAGAATCTAAATCATTATATTTTAAGCTGGCTGCTAAAGATTGTCTCATCATGATTTCATGATTACCCTTGATCATATGAACATTAGGCATTGCTTTCACAAAGTAATATATATCAATTGAATTAGGACCACGATCCATAATATCACCTAGGATATATAACTCATCTTCATCAGTGAATTGAATCTTATTGAGCATCAGCTGCAATAACACAAATTGTCCATGTAAATCAGACATGACAAAAATTCTCTTCACTAATACTCACCTGCCTCTCAAATACATTTTATCATACCCAAAAAGGAATGCAAAACAGAACATAATCATCAAAAAAAATAGTTGAATTATGATATGATTATTATAGGTGAGGGATATGGATGAATTTTATCAAAAGACCTATTTAATGATTGTTTTTAAATGGTCTTATTACTATACAAGAAAGAATATGAAAAATGTCAGATGTGACATTATTGAAGATACTAAAAACTATCATACTGTACGTTTTTATTTAAAGAATCGTGTTGCTTTTTTAACTGTCTGGCATAATGGCATAATAGAGGAACAAATCACAGATGAAGAAGGAAAAGAAATTTATTTCTATCTCCATTATACTTTAAAGAGCTTATCCCAGTTCTTATCTTATTATAGAGATTTTATGGTTGTCTTTTTAAGGGATGCAGATCCTAAACATGTGAAAGTAGGAATTGTAGACCAGGATGGTTTTTCTTCTAGTTATTTAATTGGTTTAATGAAAGAAAGTCTGACAATAGAAAAATCTAATCTAGAAGTAGAATCAGTAAGCCTTTCTTCATTAGAAGAAGTAGAAGGAGACTATGATGCACTTTATTTATCCCCTTCAGTCATGCATTTAAAAGGGGATATAGAGTCCATTGTCTCTGTTCCTGTGTATGTAATTGATCCTCTTGTTTATGCAACCAATGATTTCTATACACTTATACATACAATTTTGTCAAAATAATGCATCTGGCTTGCATTCTTAGTAGTAAATAGTATACTAATATTAGTAATCATTACTGATTAGGAGAGGAGGACATATGGCGGAGACAAAACTTAGAAGATCTAAGCAGCGAGATACGATATATGATATGCTTGTGAATGATCATACGCATCCTACAGCAGAAGTTATTTATTCTCATGTAAGAAGAATCATTCCGGATATATCACTAGGTACTGTTTATCGTAATCTGAATGTTTTAGTCGAAAATGGGTATATCAGAAAATTAAATATTGATGGTGTGACTGTACATTACGATGGTAATGTGACACCACATCATCATATGGTATGTTCAAAATGTGGAAAGATTGTGGATATACATATTCCACATGGTGCATTTGATGAACTTGTTCATGATATAGAAGAACTAGATCAAGTACACCTCACACATGTTGATATGTTATTTCAAGGAATCTGTAATGATTGTAAGAATATGAAGGAGGATAAAGAAGATGTCTAATTTAAAGGGAACTGAAACATTAAAAAATTTAATGGCTGCATTTGCAGGTGAATCACAAGCAAGAAATCGTTATACTTTCTGGTCTAGTATTGCGAAAAAAGAAGGTTATGTAGAAGTGTCTAAAATCTTTGAAGAAACTGCTAACCAGGAAAAAGAACATGCGAAACGTTTAATGAAGCTTATGAACACTGCTGCTCAGGGCGAAACATTACCTGTTGCAGGTGAATTCCCAGTATTAATGGGTACAACTGTAGAAAACTTAAAAGCTGCAGCTGCTGGTGAAAATGAAGAATGGACACATATGTATCCAGAATTCGCTAAGAAAGCTGAAGAAGAAGGATTACCTGAAATCGCAGCTATCTTAAGAGCAATTGCGATGGCTGAAAAGATGCATGAAGAAAGATACTTAAAACTTGCTAAACAGATTGAAGACGGCACAGTATTCAAGAAAGATCATAAAGTACTATGGAAATGTAACAATTGTGGATTTGTAGTAGAATCTTTAGAAGCTCCTACAGTATGTCCAGCTTGTAACCATCCACAGGCTTACTTTGAAGAATACAAATTCTTTGATTAATAAAATTGTGTGCAAAGACAGCGAAAGCTGTCTTTTATTATACGAAAAAAAGACCTCGAAAGAGGTCTTTAACGCATTTTAGCTGCCTGGATTAAATGTTTTGCAAGTACTGCGGTTGTGACAGTACCAACACCACCAGGAACAGGGGTAGCTGCAGAGGCTTTGCCATCAAGAGTCGCATAGTCTACATCACCACATAGTTTACCATTCTCATCCACATTGATTCCTACATCAATCATCACGGCATCCTGTCCACAATAATCACTATTTAACATCTTTGCACGTCCTGCAGCTGCAATCACGATCTCTGCATCAGAACATGTCTTCTTTAAATCAACAGTTCTTGTATGAGTCATAGTGACTGTCGCATTCTCTTTAAGAAGCAGCATGGATACAGGTTTACCTACAACCATACTTCTTCCTACGACTGTCACTCTTTTACCTGTTAACTCAATATCATATGCCTTTAATACTTCAATAACTGCTTCTGCAGTACATGGAGAAAATCCAGTTGTATCTCCTGCAAACACCTTCGCAATATTAATAGGAGAAATACCATCTAAATCCTTTTTAGGATCAATCATATTTTCAATATCTTTTTCATTAATAGTACGAGGAAGTGGTCTTAATAATAAGATTCCTGTCACTTCATCATCTTCATTAATATCTTTAAAAGCTTTCTTGAAATCTTCATCGCTAATATCCTGTGGGAAAACATAAGAAGCCACATCTAAACCAAATGACTTTAATTTCTTAGTTGCTCCACGTTCATAACTCATATCATCGGGATTTTCACCCACTCTCACAATCGCAAGCTTAGGTACAAAAGTTAATGTTTCTAACTCTTTTGATACATATTCTTTAATTCCATCAGAAACTTTTTTTCCTCTTAACTCTAACATGATGTTCCTCCTAACTTTTTAATAACACTATTAGTTATTTTATCTGCAAGCAGTTGCCCTTCAACTAATAGCTTCTCAGCACGTTTATTCATCTTCTCAGCCATTTCTCTATTCTTCATAGACTTCGTATTAATATAGACATTCATAATAGAGCCAGTCAACGCACTACGTAGACATTGTACACCAACACCTACATCACTGATTGCCATCACTGAACCTTTCTCATTTAAAGTAGAAAATAACTTCAAAGACTGATAACTTAAATCCATGATCTGTAATGGTACAAGAGATGCATCCAATAAACATGACTCCATCACAAACTCTTTATGTTTCTTTTCTTCCTCAGTATTCTTAGGAAGTCTATAAGCCTCTGCAAGAGGCTTAAAGTTTTCTGCATCATCATCTACAGAAGTGACAAGCTTCTTCTTTAAGTCTTCTAACTTCTCTATGATTTCTCTTATTTCATCTTCTACATCTTTATATTTCTTCTTACCTACAGTTAAGTTACCTACCATGAGTCCTAAAGCACATCCAATAGCGCCTACTAGTCCTGAAGCACCTCCACCACCAGGAGTAGGTGAAGATGAAGATAACTCATCTAAGAAGTCTTTAATCATTTCTTTCATTTATAACTCCTTCATATGAAAAGACACGAGAACCTCGTGTCTATTTTTCATAAATTATACTCATTTATTTGTATTAATGCAATTAATATGTTTGAAATATATACCTAAATTAATAAGAACACCTATTCCAATTAAACTAAATAAGGCAATTCCTAATGTCACAAAATAACTTTCAGGAAAAATATTGATAATAGGATCAATATCAGGATTGATCAGCCAGTAGTTATTGTTGAAAAGGATATGATGCATCATTGTGAATGCCCCGTCAAAATCAACATAGGCTGTTCCACCTACAATAAATACGAGTCCTAAAGTAGTGAATCCTGCCCACTTAAAAGATCTATAATCGTTCTCTTTGACTGTAGAGTAGATGAGATAGATAGTTCCAATTAGTACCACTAATCCAATTACTTCTAAACGATTCATTAATACCTTCACTTCATAAAAATGAAAAGCTGTATTTTTAGTCATAGGAAAAGCAGGAGTAGAAAGTGCTTTATGTGAGAATAGACTTAAATAGTGAATAATTGTCATATAACTTTCTCTTACTATCTTTTCACTTACCCCAATATTAGAGGCTATTAGTGAAGAAGGATAGAGTACAGGCACAAATGTGACTAAGAGAATAGCACAATCAATAATCAAAAAGGTCAAACATATAGTTAAAAGAATACCTTTAAATTTCTTCATTGTATAAGAAGTCTTCTCCCTTTTGAACTTCTACTGTAGATAGATCAGGATAACCCTGCTGTCTTAATGCTTCATAAACACCAATGGCTACAGTATTAGATAAGTTCAAACTACGTGAATCTCCATACATAGGAATACGTACACAATCATCAATATACTTCTTTAAGATATCATGAGGAATACCATCATGCTCATGACCAAAGAAAAGATAATGTTCACCTTCCTGTTTAAAATCATCTTCACTATAAACTTTCTTAGAATAACGTGTAAAGAAATGATAAATACCAGGATTCTCTTTTTCAAACTCTTCAAAGTTTTCATACACTTTAAAAGTGAGGTGATCAAAATAATCCATAACGGCTCTTTTCATTCTTGGATCATTTAACTTAAACCCTGTAGGTTTAATAATATGTAAAGGTGTATGTGTCGCTGCACATGTTCTCATAATATTACCTGTATTTTGTGGAATCGCAGGATGTACTAATACAACATGATTCATTACTTATGTTCCTCCTCTAAATAATCATATAAAGCCTTTAATGCCTTTGCACGATGAGAGACTTTATTCTTTTCTTCCATAGTCATCACTGCAGAAGTCTTCTTTAATGGTGGATAATAGAAAATAGGATCATAACCAAAGCCATTTTCACCATCAATACAATCATTGATTTTTCCTTCAAAAGTACCTAAGAAAGTCTTTGTTTCTTCACCAGGAATAGCCAAAGCCATCGCACATACGAAACGTGCTGTCTTATCTTCTTTATCCTTTACAGCATCAATAATCCACTGATTCTTAATATCATAACTTGTATCTTCACCCATAAAACGAGAAGAATAAATACCAGGCTGTTTATCTAATGCATCTACTTCTAAACCAGAATCATCTGCAAGAGTAGGCATATGAATCATATTCATCACTGTTTCAGCTTTAATCACTGCATTTTCAGTAAAAGTAGTCCCTGTTTCTTCAATATCAGGATTATAACCTAATACATCTTTAATAGACTTTACTTCAATCCCTAACTTTTCCAACATTGCGGAAATCTCTTTAAGTTTCCCTTTGTTTGTTGTTGCAACTACAATCTCTTTCATTCGCTTTCCTCCATTCCTAATGCGACTTTGACTTCATGAATAGGCATATCCTTTCCTGTCCAAAACTTAAAAGAACATGCACCCTGATAGACAATCATACGTTCCCCATTCATATAATCAAGACCTCTTTGTCTTGCATAACTTAATAGCTTTGTTTCCTTAGGGTTATAAATAATATCAGCTACTTTTAAACCATCAGGTAACATATCAGCACTCTCAATAATACATCCTTCAGGATGAGGGGCCATACCAACATTTGTTGTATTGACTAATAAATAAGTATCCTTTAAATCTTCCTTAATACTTTCCTGATCAATTTTCTTTAAAGTAATAGGGCAGTTTAATTTTTTATTAAGTTCTTTAATAAATGGCTTATCAGAACGATTATAAACCACAATTTCTTTAGCACCAGCCAAAGCAAGAGAAATAATAATTGCACTTGCTGCACCACCAGCACCAAGCACTACAATCTTATGCTTCGCAATACCCCATCCTTTATCACGGCAGGCCATCACAAAACCTTCTCCATCAGTAATATGACCAATGAGTTTACCATTCTCATTCTTTACAGTATTGATACTCTTTGCAAGTCTTGCCTGTGTTGTGAGTTCATCCATATATTTCATCATATCCTGTTTATAAGGCATAGAAATATTGTATCCCTTAATAGGTAATGTCTTAACAGACGTAATATAGTCATCTAACTGATCTTTAGTCACTTCAAATGCAAGATAAACATCATTAATACCTAATGTTTGAAATGCAGTATTATGCATCATTGGTGAAAAAGAATGTTTAATAGGATTTGCGACAACCCCATATAAACCTGTATATCCAGTAATTGTATTTTTCATAACCTTCTCCTTTTGTCTTGTATTATACATCATTTTGTCGTTATGTGTGACTGTTCTTATAATATTTAGTACAATGGATTATAGAGGTGAAAAGTATGATCAAAAAATTAATTATCAATGCTGATGATTTCGGTATGTGTGAAGGAAACTCCCTAGGTATCCTACTTGCACACGAGCAGGGACTTGTAAGTTCCACTACAGTGATGATGAATATGCCATATGCTTTATGGGCTCTAGACAAGGCAAAGGCATATCCAAATCTAGGAATTGGTGTTCATTTAACTTTAACTGCTGGTAAACCATTATTACCTGGCAAGAAAAGCTATACAGATGAAGAGGGGAACTTCTTAAGACCAAGTGCCTATGAAGATGAATTCCCAGATGGAGAACCAGATGAAGTCTATGAAGAATGGAAAGCACAGATAGAAGCTTTTATCGCACACACAGGACATCTTCCTACACATCTAGATTCTCATCACTATGTGCATATGGAACATAGACAATTAGAAGTCATCAAGCGTCTTGCCAAGGAATATAACCTTCCTATTAGACAAACAAGATATGTGGATGAAAACTACTTCCCAGCACGTTGTGAATTCTATAAAGATGGTGTAAGCTTTGAAACATTTAAAGAAATTTGTTCAACTGAAGGCTATGATACAGTAGAACTTGTTTGTCATCCTGCTTTAGTTGATGAAAGACTCATGAACGTATCTAGCTACAATATGAATCGTATCAAGGAATTAGAATTACTTAAGAGTGATGAATTCAAACAGTTCATCAAGGATCACGATATTCAGATCATAACTTACGCAGACATAAAAAATAATTAGGTATTTTTAAATAATAGTAGTAGAATGAGAAAAAAGTGAATGGAGTGACATATATGAGATACGCAGATAAGATGAATTACGTAAAAAAATCAGCCATTAGAAGTGTCATGGCTGATGCAAGTGAGAATGGTACGGTAGAGTATATTAGTTTTGCGAGTGGATTCCCTGATCCAGAAGCTATTCCACAGGAAAAGCTAGAAGAAGTAGGACATAAGATTCTTCAAGAAAAGACTTATGAAGTTTTGCAGTATGGCTCTGCCCAGGGTTATACAGGTTTAATAGAATCTTCTAAGTCATTCATTAATAAGCATGAATGTATATGCACAAGTGATGATGATATTATTATTACAACAGGATCACAGCAGGGCTTAGATCTTGTGTCTAAGATATTCTGTGATGAAGGGGATTATGTTGTTGTAGAGAACCCAAGTTATTTAGGTGCTTTAAACTCATTTAAATGTAATGGGGCAAAGCTGCTTGGTGTTTCTTTAGAAGAAGATGGTGTAAATCTAAAAGAACTAGAAGAAGCCTTTAAAAAAGGACCAAAGGTATTCTATACAATTCCTAACTTCCAGAATCCTACCGGAGTCACAACATCTCTAGAAAAAAGAAAAGAAATCTATAACCTTGCAGTAAAGTATGATGTAGTTATTCTAGAAGATAACCCTTATGGTTATTTGCGTATTACAGGAGAAGAAGTCCCTTCTATTAAATCTTTAGATCAAGACCATCGTGTTGTTTATGCAGCCAGTCTTTCTAAGATTATCTCACCAGGTATGCGTACAGGAATCATCTGTGCAAGTAAAGATATTATCTCTAAGCTCTTTATGGCTAAACAATCAGGAGATAACCATACAAACAATCTTTCACAATATATGATGGATGCTTTCTTAAGAGAAACAGATATGGATGCACATATTAAACATTTGCAGTCTCTTTATGCAAAGAAATGTAACTTCATGTTAGAGATGATCAAGAAGTATTTCCATCCTTCTATTCATGTCATTGAACCAGAAGGCGGTATGTTTATATGGTTTGATCTACCTGATGGAGTCAGTATGCCAGAATTCGTTCAGGCTTCTATTAAGAAGCATGTAGCCATCGTACCAGGTAATGAATTCATGGTAGATAGTACTAAGCCATGTCAATCTATTCGTATGAACTTCTCAGCTGCTTCTATGGAGAATATCGAAAAAGGTATTCAGATTTTAGGAGAACTAACATATCAATTTTGTAAGTAATAAAAAAAGCCATTTCTGGCTTTTTTTTTTAATACATGCCACCTTGTGGCATAACAGGCTGTTGTGGTTCTTCCTTTTTAGGAAGTTCTGCTACACCTGCTTCAGTTGTTAAGAACAGGGCTGAAATACTAGCGGCATTTAATAATGCGCTACGAGTGACCTTAGTTGGATCAATAATTCCTGCTTCAAACATATTAACCCAGTCACCTGTCTTTGCATCAAATCCAAAGTCCTTTTCAGCAGTCTTTTGGATAGATACAATTTCTTCTTCATCATAACCAGCATTGATTGCAATCTGAGTAAGAGGCGCAAATAAAGAATTCATGACTACGTTAATACCCTTCTGGATATCTACATTCGTATCTCTGACCTGATTCTTTAATTCTTCATAGGCTTCTACTAACGCAGCACCACCACCAACAACGATACCTTCATCTACAGCGGCCTTAGTCGCATTAAGAGCATCTTCAATTCTTAATTTCTTTTCTTTTAATTCTGCTTCAGTTGTAGCACCGACTTTAATTGTTGCAACACCGTTAGATAATTTACCAATACGTTCTTTTAGTGTCTTCTTTTCATAATCACTCTTAGTATGAGTTAATTGTGTCTTTAATTCTTCAACACGGTTATTCACTGCTTCACTTGAACTATGACCAATAAGAGTCGTATTGTCTTTCTTTACAATCACTTTCTTGATTGTACCAAGATCTTCAATAGTTAAATCAGAAAGCTTCATATTAAGGTCTTTGTTGTAGAATTTAGCACCAGTTAATACTGCAATATCCTCCAACATTTCTTTCTGTTTATCACCAAATCCTGGAGCCTTAGTTGCTACGACATTAAAGGCACCTCTTAACTTGTTCAATACAAGAGAAGAAATCGCTTCATTCTCATAATCTTCAGCAATAAGTAATAATGGTTTATTAGCCTTTAATACCTGTTCAAGTACTGGAAGTATTTCTTGCAAATTAGTAATCTTCTGATTAGTGACTAAGATGAGTGGGTTATCCATTTCAACTTCCATCTTATCTGTATCACTTACAAAATAAGGAGATACATAACCCTTATCATACTGCATACCTTCATTGACTTCTAATTCATCATCAAAACTATTAGATTCATCTACGTTGATAATACCATCTCTACCAACTTTTTCCATTGCCTGAGCAATCAATTCACCAATATGACTATTAGAAGAAGAAATAGTTGCAACAGAGGCAATATCCCTGCTTGTTTCTACCTTATGAGAATTTTTTAATAATACTTCTGCCACTGCTTTAGAAGCTCTTTCAATACCTTCTCTCATAAGTACAGGGTTTGCACCTTTTTCAACCTGCTTCATACCATTCACAATCATATCTCTTGCAAGAATTGTAGCAGTTGTTGTACCATCACCTGCAATATCATTTGTATTATTGGCTACTTCATATACAAGTTTTGCACCCATATTTTCAAAATGATCTTCTAATTCTATTTCCTTGGCAATAGAAACACCATCATTCGTAATTAAAGGAGAACCATAACTCTTCTCTAATACTACATTTCTACCTTTAGGACCAAGTGTGACACTCACTGCATCAGCAAGAGTATTCACACCCTTCAACATTGATTGACGTGCATCACTAGAAAAACGTATTTCTTTACTCATAGCTTATTCCTCCTATTCAATACATGCGAGAACATCTTTCTCGTCTATCACAATATATTCAACACCATCAAGTTTAACTTTTGTACCTGAGTATTCCTTGAATACAACACGATCTTTTTCTTTTAAATCATTTTCACATTGTGGACCTACTGCCACAACTTCTCCAACAGTAGGAAGACTCTTTGTTTCAGTAGTGAGAATAATACCACTAGCTGTCTTATTTTCTACTTCTTCTTTCTTTAATACGATATTCTTATTTAAAGGTTTCAACATAATTATTCCTCCTTATTAGCACTCTCTTTATCTGATTGCTAAGAGTATTATAGTTCTTATTAGCATATTGTCAAGGAGAGTGCTAATTCATTTTTAGACAGATTGAATAAAAGTGCACAAAAAAGCCACTCCTAAGAGTGACTTAATCGTCTTTTCGTTTTGTATCCTTCGCAACGATAAATGTGATCATACCAAGTGTTAATCCAAAATAGAAAGAGAAGAAACGCCATAAGAACATAGAACTAGAAGCATTAGCTCTTCCTAAGAAACCAAATAAGATCATATAACATCCTTCACTACCACCTGATGCACCAGGAATAGGGAGGAATGTATTAATTAAATTAATAATAGAAGCCAGTCCTAAGAACTGTACAAATAGGGTAACTGGTACTTTTATTCCTAAAGCAAGACACGAAAAGAATGGCGTAGAGTAGATAATAGTAAGTTTCACAATATTACATAATACTGTCTGTAATAAAGCTTTTTTATTTTTCTGTAATACATTCATCTGTTCTCTAAATTCACCAAAGTAATTCTGAATTCTAAAGCATGTTGATTCATAATCTTTTATAAGTGGTGTTTTAGAAAGGAGATAGACTACTTTATCTACTATAAAGTTCTGGAACTTCTTGCTCTTAGCACCTGCAAATAATAGAAGAGTGACAACTGCATTAATAAGAAATCCAACGGCTGCCATAGAAGATACACCTACACCTTTATCTAAGAAGTAGGCTGAATCCACAATCATAATCACTGCAGTAAAGCCCATGATCACTATTTGATAACTAATAAAGCACATGAGTAAGATACTTGTAGAAATAGCAGGGGAAATCCCCTGGTTATTAAATACAAACACCTGGGCGAACTGTCCTCCTGAAGAAGAAGGAGTTAAACCACTAAACAAAGTACCTACAAGTCCATTCACAAAACCTTCTTTAAGAGTAAAGTCTTTCTTATAAAAACGCGCAAAGATCATTGTAGCGAGTCCATCAAATACATAATATATAAACATAATAAAACATAAGATGAATAGCCAAAAAGGATGCGCTGTAGTAATTGTTTTAAATACAGTAGAGACTTCAGAACCTACTGATAAGTATAAAGATATACCACTAATCACAAGAATTAATGCAATATTCAAGATATAGCTCTTCTTTGTTTTCATGGGAATCACCTCATTTCCCTATCTCTATTTTACCAATCTTATTCCTTATATGAAAGTAAAAGAAAAGAGTAAGGATTAAAATCCCTACTCGAATGTAATCATAATAATCTCATTTTCACATAATACTTTAAAATGATAGTTATGACGTGGTGCTATACCATTACTTACAATTAGTTCAGAACCACTTTCTTTATAACTTCCATGATTATAAGTAGTCGCATTATTACACTTTACAAGTGGACCAATACCAGGGAACCAGATAGTACCACCATTACTATGTCCAGATAACTGTAAATGTGTATGTCCTTTATTTTGACTAAAACTATCAGGATAATGACTTAAAGTTAAGACAAACCCGTCAGAAGCAGGTATTTCTTCCTGACTATTAATAGATTGTCCATAAAGGGTAAAAGAACTATTACGATAATGAATGGTACGAGCACTGTTATTAAGTACTTCAAATCCACCTTCATTAAGGATATTAGTCACTTCTTCAGCATGTGCATGATCTTCATCACCAAGTACTGCAAACTTACCATAATCTGGTTGAAGTTTCTTTAAGATTTTCTGTACTCTAGCATCTTGAATAGGTTTACTTTCATACAGATCACCAGTAAAAACAACCATATCATAGCTTTGATCTTCAATCTCATCGACAATCTGTTCAAAACGATCAATATCTTTGGATGTAGTAATATGTATATCGGATAAATCTACAATCTTAAAGTTTTTAAAACCATCAGGTAATAATCCATTACTATAAGTCATTCTTGTAAAAGAATAATGTGTTCTAGAAAAGAGACATGTATAACCACCAAACAACACCAATGCGAAAACAATAATTGCAAGAATACCAGTACGAATAATTTTCTTTTTCTTCATTATTTCTTATTCATGATGACAGGAATAATCATCGGTCTTCTCTTTGTCTTAGTATAGAAATAAGATGTTAATGTTTCTCTGATTGTATTCTTAATTTCACCAAATGTTGTTTTTTCCTGCAATAAAGCACGTAGCTTACGATCCACAGCCATTTCTGCTCCATAAATCATAGGTTTACTATCTTTCATATAAACAAATCCACGGCTCATAATAACTGGTTTATGAAGTAAAATACCTGCATGAGAATCCATACTAATAAGTACTGCAACCATGCCATCTTCACTTAAAATCTGGCGGTCATGTAATACCGCTGTAGATAAACCTGTTAAATCATTACCATCTACATAAATATCATCTGCATGTACGCTTCTTGTCTGGAATATCTCATGATCCTTTAAGCATAAACAATCCCCATTACTTAATACAAATGCATGATCAGGCTTTCCACCTACTTCTTCATATAATTTTTTATGTATACAAAGCATTTTATGTTCACCATGAACTGGGAAGAAGTATTTAGGTTTAGTAAGAAGCATCATGAGCTTCTGTTCTTCTTGGGAAGCATGTCCAGAAGTATGAAGGTTACTGATCATAGAGTTTTCTAGAACTCTTGCTCCAGAACGATATAACTTATTAATTAAACGTGATACAGAAGATTGGTTACCAGGAATAGGGTTAGATGAGAATAATACAGTATCACCAGGTTTGATCTTAATCTGACGATGTGTACCATTCGCAATTCTATTTAATGCAGCAAGTGCCTCACCCTGAGATCCAGTACATAGAATTAGTATTTCATTATCAGGAAGATGTTTTGCTTCATCATTCTTAATAAAGAAACGATCAGGACATTTGATATAACCCATCTTTCTTGCAACATCAATATTGTTGACCATTGAACGTCCATATACAAGAATCTTACGATTAAACTTAACAGCAGCTTCTACAATCTGCTGTACTCTATGTATATTAGATGCGAATGTTGCAACAATAATACGTCCTTCAGTTTTTCTAAATTCTTCCTGTACCTGTCCTGCAACAGTCTTTTCACTAATAGAGAATGTAGGAACTTCAGCATTCGTACTATCACTCATTAATAAATCAACACCTGTTTCACCTAAGAAACTCATAATCTGATAATCAGCAGGATTAGCAACTGGAGATAAATCAAACTTAAAGTCTCCTGTTTCTACAATACGACCATCAGGTGTATTCACAATAATCCCCATAGATTCAGGAATGGAGTGGTTTGTATTAAAGAAACCAATATTAAAATATTTAGTTTTGATAGAACTTTCATGGTTAATAGGAATCATCTTAGTTACATGTGTAAGATGATGTTCCTCTAGTTTTCTTCTAATCATGGCACAAGCCAATGGAGAAGCATAAATAAATGGTATATTCACTAGTCTTAATAAGAAAGGAATACCCCCAATATGGTCTTCATGACCATGTGTAATAAATAATCCCTTGATCTTTTTATTATTCTTTCTTAAATAAGTATAATCTGGAATAACATAATCAATCCCAGGAAGACCTTCAGATGCAAACTTAACACCTGCATCAATAATAATCATTTCATCATTACATTCAATACAGTAAGTATTCTTACCAACCTCATTTAAACCGCCTAATGCGAATATCTTTGTTCCCTGTGTTTTAACATTATGATGTGTAGAAGGGAATCTTCTTTTAGAACGGTGAGGTTTGAATGTCTTTTTCTTCTCAGTATTATCGACTGACATAAACTACTATCCACCTCTTTCTCAAATAATGTAAATTCATTCATTAAAATAATAATATAAATAAAGTGAATAATCAATGTTGTAAGGGAATACATGAGAAATTAAAAAAAGATGTTCTATTGAACATCTTAATGTGGACCCCGTGTCAAGGACATTAAATAAAAAGGCGCTTAAAAATGATTAGAAA
>NZ_QTUM01000033.1:20122-25657 GCF_003435615.1 Catenibacterium sp. AM22-6LB | reverse complement strand
TAGTGTGCCGGGCATGGCACTAATTCAGTCGGAGATAAACCGACCACAGGTATTTACCGCCAAGTGTAGTGAACCACAAGCCGATACCATAAAGGTAGGAGTGAAGGAAGTGGTGTAGCGATTCCCTTGAGCGTACGAACAGAAACTTGATACAAGGCTAAATGGTGGACAAGGTTGCTATACAAACCGAAGTCCTAAAGGTAAACGTAAAACCAAGAGAGTAAATCAAGACGTTGTGAAGGAAATAGGATTAGTGAATTACCCCGGGAGGCCTCACAGGCAATGAAGTCCAATATCTTTAAAATCAGTGATGGTAAATTGTGCGATAAAAAGCTTACTGTGAGGAGTCAGCTGAGGTCATAGTAGGTGTCTCACCAACACCAAAGGACCTAATGTTTATATGATGTCACTCATCATAAAGCAATGTCTAGATAGTTCGAAATTGGAAGCATCTCATAATTAGAAAACGTAATTCTATGGAGATGAAGGAAGAGGGAACGGTTCTAGATAAATCTACGATATGAAAAGGAGAACACAGATATGAGATTAATTGATGAAATACTAAGTGATTCAAATATTGATAGGGCTATTCTACAAGTCAAGAGAAACAAAGGTGTATCTGGAGTCGATAAGATGACAGTAGATGAACTTGATGAATACTTCTATAAGCATAGAAGAGAGATTAGATATTCCATACTTAATAAGAAATATAAGCCCCAATCAGTCAAGAGAGTCTATATCCCAAAGCCTAACGGCAAGAAAAGACCATTAGGCATACCTACAGTTGTAGATAGAGTTATTCAACAGGCCGTTGCACAAGTGTTAATGAAGAAATTAGATTCTTCATTCAGTGAATTCAGTTATGGATTCAGACCAAGAAGAAGTGCACAGATGGCTGTACTAAAGACCCTAGAATACATTAATGAAGGCTATGACTGGGTTATAGACTTAGATATTGAAGCATATTTTGATACTGTAAATCATGACAAGTTAATCTCAATACTTAGAGAAAAGAATGTGAATGACTCAACAACATTACATCTTATTCGCAAATTCATGCAGGCAGGGATTATGGAAGATGGTTTAGTAAAACCTTCTAGAATCGGTGTGCCTCAGGGTGGGTTATGCCGATATCGGCATAACCCACCTTATGTGGACAAAGATATTATGCCGAGTTAATTTAGATAACCCTTTAATAATCATACAATTTTCTTTATTTTCTCGGCATAATGCATCACACTTTAAATAGAATTATAGTTCTATTTCTATTTAAAGGAGCGTGATGATTATGAGATTAGAACTAATTTGTAGTGGATTAACAAAATTATTAGTAGATAATAACTATAGTCCAACCACCATAAACTTTTATAAAAGAGAATGGAAAAAACTAAATGATTTTCTTTTATCAGAATATGGGGATGATGTTTTTTCTATTGATAAAGGTTTAATCTTTTTAGAAAAAATCATGGTATTGTTTCATCTTTTGAAGAATCCAAATTAAAAGATCAACAGTTGCAGTTGATTAGAACGATTCAAATCTTACAGGATTATAAGCTTCATGGTGTACTTACTAGACGATATCATGCATCTAAAAATCCAATCAGATTAGAGGGTGATTATTTAAATATTCATATTCGTTTTAATGATTATCTAGATCACACCGAGTTGTCGAAGTCCACCAAAAAGCATTATATTAAAATTTCTCTAATATTTCTTGACTATCTTAATCAAAAAGGAATAACCGATGTTAGTCACATTGATTTATCCATATGTAATGATTATATAAGAACTTTTACTGGTATGTCTTTTAAAACGATTGAACAACATATCTGTGGATTACGATATTTTTTAAGATATTTAAATGAAGAAAATGTACTAGAAAGTGATGTTGCTTCTCTTATTCATATGCCAGCTATATCAAAATCGACTAAGATACCATCGGTATGGACTGAAGATGAAATTAAAAAATTATTGCAGGCTATTGATAGAAACAGTCCTATTGGAAAAAGGGACTACGCAATGATAGTGTTAGCTTGTATTTTAGGGTTACGTATTTCTGACATTAAGAACTTAACATTTGATAATTTTAACTGGGAAGAAAAAAAGCTGAGCATCATTCAACACAAGACAAAAAAGCCATTAACATTACCTATCCCAGATGCAGTTGGATGGGCAGTAATAGATTATATTAAAAATGGAAGACCTAAATATTACGAATCAAAATTTATATTTCTAAAGCATATGCCGCCCTTTGATATACTAAGCGATGAAAGTCATTTGTCAGGTAGAATTCATTTTTATATGAGAAAGGCGAAAATTCCATTAAACAAAAACTGTCACAGGGGCTTTCACTCTCTAAGGCATACATCAGCTTCAATGCTTCTCGATGCAGGGGTTGAATTACCAGTCATCACATCAATTCTTGGACATTCTAGTACTGATATAACTTCTATTTATTTAAAGACAGATCTTGATAAGTTAAAAGAATGCGTTTTGGATTTGATGTTTGGCGATGAATACATTGATATTCGATAGTATTTTCAAAAATGAAATTCAAGATCTGATCAATTTAAAGAGAGCCCAAGGATTTAAATACGTAACAGAAGAATTCGCATTAAAAAGAATAGATAAGTATCTTGCAGGTAAAAACATACAAGAAAAAGTAATTAATAAATCAGTAGTTGATGAATGGTGTTTAAGAAAGGCGTATGAAACACAAGCGAATCAAAACAGTAGAATTTCGATTATGAGAGTACTCTGCTCATATTTATCAGAATTAGGATTTGATGTATATGTTCCACCAAAAAGACTGACTACAAAAGCTCCAAAATATAATGCACATATCTACACCGACGATGAATTAAGAAGATTTTTTGAAGCCGTTGATAAGAGTCAATCAGTTCCTTCTGAATGCCCATATCGCCATATTATTATGCCTATATTCTTTAGAATACTATATACAAGCGGGTTGCGTGTATCTGAGCTAAGACTGGCTAAAATTGAGGACTTTCATTTGGATGAAGGCTACTTTATAGTTAAAAGCGGAAAGAATAATAAAGATAGAATAATTCCAATTCATCCTGTACTAGTAAAAAAATGCAAGGAATTGAAATCAACTATTCATATTGATTCTGATGAATCAGAATATTTCTTTATGAAATTGCCTGGTAAACCACTAACACTTCATTGTGTATACAATAATTTTAGAAGATATCTTGATAAGGCCGGAATATCGCATAGCGGACATGGTCCACGAGTCCATGACTTTCGCCATACTTATTGTGTCAACTTATTAAAGAAATGGGTATATGAGGAAAAGAATCTATTAGTATATCTGCCATATATGAAAACAATGTTAGGTCATGAAAGTTTTGATGAAACAGCTTATTATCTTAAATTGACAGCTACACTTTTTCCGATGATTCAGTTAAAGCTTGAAAGTGCCTATCCTAATATAATCGAAACGATTGAAGAATATGACTGCAACTGATTTTGCGGTTCTCATAACCAAGTTTTTAACTGAATATCTACCTCTTCATCGAAACTGTTCAAAAAATACTATAAGCAGCTATAAAGATTCTTTAAAATTATTTATTCTTTTTCTAAGAGATGACAAAAGCATGAACATTAATAAATTCAAGATGCACCAGATTAATAGAGAACTTATTCTTGAATTTATTGAATGGTTGGAAAATCGTGGAAATTCACCTGTTACTATCAACCATAGATTAGCAGAGATTAAATCATTTATAAATTTTGCACAGTATGAAAGTGTTGAAAATCTAGCTTATTTACAACCTGTCTTATCAGTTAAGTCATTAAAAACTACTACTAGACAAGTTGATTATTTAACTGAAGAACAAATGAATAACTTGATAAATCTTCCGCCTATAGATACATCTACAGGAATTAGACATCGTATCATCATGTGCTTATTATATGATACAGGTGCTAGAGTACAGGAGTTATGTAATTTAAAAATTGAAGATATCAATTTAGGTAATAATCCTACAGTTAAACTGCATGGTAAAGGTTCAAAAATACGCATAGTCCCTATTTCTAAGAATATGAATCAGATATTAGAAGTGTACATATCTAAATTTTTTTCAGATATTAAATTGAAAAATGAGTATTTGATTAAGAATAAGAATAATCAACAGATGAGTAGAGATGGGATAGAATATATAGTTCAGAAATATGCAACAATCTTAAAAAACAATGATTCTAGTTTTCCATCAAAAGTTCATCCCCATATGTTCAGACATAGTAAAGCAATGCACATGCTTGCAGTTGATATTCCTATTGTCTATATTCGAGATTTTCTGGGGCATGAAGATATTTCAACAACTATGATTTATGCAAGAGCAGATTCAAGAAAGAAAAATGAAGCCATAAATAATTTGGTACCGAAATTAATTGAAGAAAATTATGTTGATTGGAGTAAGGATCAAGATTTATTAGACTTCCTAAATAGCTTTAAATAACAATATTATGCCGAGAAAACAAAGAAAACCTTCTGATTATTAAAGGGTTATCTAAATTAACTCGGCATAATATCTTTGTCCACATAAGGAGGTCCACTTTCTCCAATCCTTTCTAACATTTATTTAGATAAATTTGACAAGGAATTGGAATATAGAGGACTGCGCTTTGTAAGATATGCAGATGACTGCAATATCTTCGTCAAGAGCGAAATGAGTGCAAATAGAGTAATGAAGTCAGTCACTTCATGGCTAGAAAGGAAACTATTTCTTAAAGTCAGCGCTACTAAGACCAAGGTGGTCAGACCACCCGAAAGCAAGTTCTTAGGATTCACCTACCTTCAAAGGAATGGTGAATGGAAATGCAAGCCTTCCAATCAGAGCAAGATGAAACTCTACGATAAATGTAGAAGAGAACTTATTAGAAGGATAGGCATTGCACGCCCTATTGCAGTCACATTCAAAAGAATCAATCAGATTGTAGTGGGGTGGATTAACTATTATCGAATAGGTGTGATGAAAAATATTTCGTTGATGTCTTTGGTCAATGGCTTCGCCATAAAATCAGAGTTATCATTCTTAAACAATGGAAGAAACCTAGAAGAATCTATATTAATCTTCAGAAACTGAATAAGAAGTTATCTTGTCGCTTTACAGATGAAGAAATTATCTCAGTAGCAAACACTAGACTAGGTTTATACAGACAGGCTTATGGCCATGTAGTTAATTTTCTACTTAGTCCCAAGATTCTAGCCATAAAGAAAAAGGATAGACCTGGCTTGGTCAATCCCCTTAATTACTATCTAAGTTAGTCTGAAATTATCATGTAAATGTAGCGCCGTATACGAGACCCGTACGTACGGTGCAACGGGAGGCAAGGAAATAGTGATTAATCTTTAAATTAATACTATTTCTTGTCTACCCTATTGTTTAAATAAGGCATAGAGAGCTTACAAGAGAAATATGTAAAAGAAGATAAAAAATAATCAAAATAGAAAAATGTTGATTATATCGATAAAAATAAACATTGTGAAATAAAAACAGAAAATAATTT
>NZ_QTUM01000033.1:0-20112 GCF_003435615.1 Catenibacterium sp. AM22-6LB | reverse complement strand
CGGGAGGCAAGGAAATAGTGATTAATCTTTAAATTAATACTATTTCTTGTCTACCCTATTATATTTGCGATTGAATGTATATAATATAAGTGATGAAAATATCAAAAGGGGGTGTGTTTTATATTACTGCAATGTCTACTCATCTATATGCAAGAATTGAATCTAAAGTAAAGTCTTCTAAGAGAATAGTTGATATGAGTGTATTATCAGAAGAAGAGTTGAATGAAGAATTAGAAAAAGGATATGCTGATGTACAGGCTGGACGTACAAAAAACGCAAAAACAGCTTTCGACAATATTCGTAAGGATTATCAGTTGAACACATAAAAAACAGTAAACAGTCTTTCATTTTCCGATTGACTGTTTTCTTTTTGTAGAAAAAAACAAGCTGGATAACCAGCTTGCTCGTTATTCTATTAATCCTGTATCTCTCAATAAGAGTTCTAGATCTGTACCTTTTACATTCTTTAATACAGTCTTTAAAAGCATCTTTTCCTTGAAGTTTAATGGTAACTCATTAATCTTCTTTTTATCTACTGCATAATAAGCTGCTCGTAATAATTCTCTGATATCATATTGAGAACCCCATACTTCAGGTACACCACGATCTACATTCAGTAATGTATAAACACTTTCCATACCTGTACGCATAGAATACTCAGTAGTAAAGATAGTATCTCTTGGTGTTTCTGCAAACTGTCCAATAAATGCGAAGTTCACTGCACCTTCTGGTACAACTTTAGGACGGTCTACATTCTTTCTAGGCTGGAAGAAGGCATTGATATAAGGCATAAAGCATGTTGTTGTATTACATGCATTTTCTGAATAGTCTTTGATCTTGCTTTCATCCATACCAATATGGTAAAGCCATTCCTGACAGATTTCTTCACCTGTACAATCTCTCATAGTTTTCTTGATATAGTTACCTTCTGTATCAGTATGAAGAGCATAAAGCCATACAAGTACTGTATCTTTATTCTGAGATCTAAACTGTGGCTGACGGTTAATAGTCCATGATAAGAACCAATTATTTACACTATCCTTAACAGTCACAATACCACCAGTAGTGACTTTACCAGCACGAGGATCACGTTTACAAATATTCATAATATGCTGAATAATATCTTCATTAGATGTTTCTACAGTGGCACTCATCCAGTTAGTCGCTTCTGTATCACTGCAGAATACATCAGGATGTCCATATTCGTCATGTTTTGCTTGTTTCGCAATATTTTTCCACAAATCCCATGATTCACCTTGACCATTCACAATATGAGATAAATCAGGTGCATGTGTCTGATCACCATAACATGATGTATCAGTACAACATCCATTAGTAATAAAGACTAAATCATCTGCAGTTAAAGGAATAGACTGTTCTTTATTATCTTTTACATAAATGAGTTCTTTAGCTGTTTTCTTACCATCTACATCCTCAATAATGACATTCTTGACATCCATACCAAACTGAACATCTACATCATGTTTCTTTAAATATTCAATTAAAGGTAAAATCATACTTTCATACTGATTATACTTAGTAAATCTTAAAGCACTAAAGTCTGGTAAACCATCAATATGATGTACATAACGGCATAAATAACGCTTCATTTCTAATGCGCTAGACCATTTCTGGAATGCAAACATAGTCTGCCAATATAACCAGAAATTAGTTTCCCAGAATGATTTTGGTAATACATCTGAAATCTTCTTTTCTTCAAGATCTGCTTCAGGTGTAATAAAGAGCTGAGACAATGCCATTGCACTATCTTTATCTAATTTAAATAGTTTATCAGTATGCGCATCTTCACCTTTATTGACTGTTGCACGACATAAAGAGTAGTTAGGGTCATGCTTATTAAGCCAATAATATTCATCTAATACAGATACGTTAGGCGTTTCAATAGAAGGTACATCACGGAATACATCCCACATGATTTCAAAGTGGTTATCCATTTCACGTCCTCCACGCATATAGAAGCCTTTGTGAACATCTTTATAACCATCACAGCTTCCTCCTGCAAGTTCTAGCTTTTCTAATAAATGAATATGATTGCCAGGCATCTGTCCATCTCTTACGAGATAGAAGGCAGCAGTTAAACCTGCTAAACCTGTTCCAATAATATAAGCTGATTTCTTTTCAACACCCTCTGGTTTTTCTGGGTGTGCAAATGCTTCATAAGTTCCTGATGAATAATACATAATTCATACCTCCTTGATATGACTCTAGTATAAATCATATTTTATCACTTTTATTTAAACAAACAAAAAGCCATGATAAATATCTTATCATGACCAATCAAGTGTAAAAATTTTAATCAAACTATTAGTTTTGATGTATTTCAAATCTTTTAAGTGCTCTATGAATACATCCATCCATAATTTCACTCATTTTATTAGACAATAACTCAGGACTTTCTTTCATCTTAAGATAAGGCGGATAAATCCTTCAGGGTAGATATTTGTATCTAATAGTAATTAATGTATTTCATCCAAGATGATCCATGAAAGAAGATGATGCATATCAGTAAAGTGATAATAGAATGTCATACGGTTAATACCACATTCTTTTGTGAGATCACCAATCGTAATCTTATTGAAAGGTTTTCTTAAGAGTAATACCTTTAAAGAATCTTCTAATGCATGTTTTGTGATTTCACTCATAAGTTAAATGAATCCTTCTTTTTCTTCTTATATATAAGTAGAGAAACAACTGCAGTAAATACTTCTGTAATCCAGAAAGCATGCCATACACCAGTTGGTCCAAGTAGTGAAGAAAGAATATAGGCACATGGAAGAATAATGACTACATAACGACATAAAGAAACAATGAGTGATGGAATACCCATACCTAGTCCTTCGAGTACACCTCCTGAAGTAAGTGAGAGTGAAGAGAAGACAAAAGAAATACTGATAATACGTAAGGCAGTCACACCGGCATCAAGTGTTTCTTTATTCTTAGTAAAGAGTCCCATGATTTCTTTAGGGAATACAAAACAAAGAAGTGTTCCAGCAATCATAATAATTAAACTTAAACCAAGAGTGAGCTTATAGATCTTATTAATACGATCATATTCTTTAGCCCCATAGTTATATCCAACAAGTGGTCTAATACCCTGGATGATTCCATTAGATGGCATAAAGACAAATGTCTGAAGCTTATAATAGATACCTAGTACTACAACATAGATAGCTGAATAAGAAATAAGAATCGCATTTAATACAGAAATAAGAACAGAAGGTAAGGCAATATTTAAAGTAGCAGGAATACCAATACCATATAACTTCTTATAATATTGAGTACTTTCTAAAGCTTCCTTATGAATACGTAGTGGTAAATCTACCTTATAATAATATAGATATAGAATAAAAGGAACTGTCTGACCAATACCAGTCGCAATTGCAGCTCCCGCAATACCCATTGCAGGAATAGGACCTAAACCAAATATTAAAATAGGATCAAGAATAATATTTGTGACACATCCTATAATCATAATCTTCATAGTGAGAGCCATACGTCCTAAAGACTGATAGATTTTTTCAAAGGCAATGCCTACCTGAATCACAAAAGAGAATGAGAAGGCAATACGTCCATATAATATCCCATCCTTTAATACAACAGGATCATTTGTAAAGAACTTTAAGAAGTTAGGAATAAACACAACACAGACAACCATTAAAATTAGACCATGGATTGCTGAAAGTAATAATCCCTGTGCCATAGAATCTTCAGCTTTCTTATGATCCTCTGTACCTAGATAGAATGCAATCACAGCATTCATGCCCACACCAAACCCTACGGCAATCGCAGTAATAAGGTTCTGAATAGGGAATACTAGAGATAAAGCATTCATCGCATTCTCACTAATACGCGCTACGAAGAAACTATCTACGATATTGTAGAGAGAATTAACAAGCATGGATAACACCATTGGTAAGCTCATCGATAATACTAAAGGGAGTATAGGTTTTGTTTTCATATAATCTTGATTCATAATTTTCCTCCTAAACATACAAAAAGCCACACAACGTAAAAAAAACGCTGTGTGGCGAAAATAAGATTTCTCTGACAAAAATCCACAACCAAAAGGTTTTGTATATAGACACTATCATATATGGGATATGATGTCAACTTTTTTATGTATACGGTATATATAATACAAAAGTATGGTATTTATAATTCCTAAAACGGGATTATTGCATAGAAAAATGATAGTGATATAATGTAAGCATAGTAAATAGGAGATATATTTCGAGGAGAACCTGTATTTATCTAGAAATATAAGTTGATAGGGATTAGATGAATATATAAGTTATATGTATGAATGTCCATATACATATGGAGTATATCTTCACTACTTACTTACAATTATGAAAGGTAGGAGATAAAATGGTAGGAATTATCCTTGCGAGTCATGGTAAATTCGCAGAAGGCATTTTCCAGTCAGGATCTATGATCTTTGGTGATCAGGCTAACGTTAAAGCCTGCACATTAATGCCTAGCGAAGGACCAGATGATATTCGCAGAAAAATGGAAGAAGCGATTGCTGGTTTTGAAAATCAGGATGAAGTATTATTCCTTGTAGACCTTTGGGGTGGAACACCATTCAATCAGGCAAGTGCTTTACTTAATGGACATGAAGATAAGTGGGCAATTGTCACTGGTTTAAATTTACCAATGTTGATTGAAACTTATGCATCTCGTATGTCTATGGAAACAGCTCATGAAATCGCTACACATGTCACTGAAGTGGCAAGAGATGGTGTTAAACCAAAACCTGAAACACTAGAACCTAAGAAGGAAGAAAAGGTAGCTACTGCTGCACCAGCACCTCAGGGCGCTATTCCTGAAGGAACAGTTATTGGTGATGGTCACATCAAGTATGTATTAGCAAGAATTGACTCACGTTTATTACATGGTCAGGTTGCGACTGCATGGACTAAGACAACTCAGCCAAACCGTATCATCGTTGTATCTGATGGTGTGGCTCATGATGATCTTAGAAAAGAAATGATTATTCAGGCAGCACCTCCAGGTGTTAAAGCTCACGTAGTACCAATCGATAAGATGATCCAGGTTGCTAAGGATCCACGTTTTGGTAACACAAAAGCATTAGTATTATTTGAAAACCCACAGGATGCACTTCGTGCAATCGAAGGTGGCGTTGACATCAAGACATTGAACTTAGGTTCTATGGCTCATTCACAGGGTAAAGTCGTTTGTACTAAAGCTGTATCAATGGGTCAGGATGATGTAGATACTATTGAAAAGCTTATGGCTAAGGGTGTTAAGTTTGATGTACGTAAAGTACCAAATGATTCACCTGATAACATCAATGCAATCCTTAACAAAGCTAAAGAAGGATTGTCTAAATAAGGGAGGAAATAATTTATGTCAGCAATTTCAATTGTGCTGATTGCGATTGTTGCTTTACTTGCAGGTATGGAAGGTATTCTTGATGAATTCCAGTTCCATCAGCCTCTAGTAGCATGTACGTTAATCGGCTTAGTTACTGGACACTTAAAGGAAGGTATCATCCTTGGTGGTTCATTACAGATGATTGCCCTTGGTTGGGCAAACGTTGGTGCTGCTGTTGCACCAGATGCTGCTCTTGCATCAGTTGCTTCAGCAATCATCATGGTATTAGGTTTACAGGGTGGTAGTACAAACGTTACTAACGCTATCAATACTTCTATCGCTGTTGCAGTACCATTATCAGTTGCAGGTTTATTCTTAACAATGATCTGTCGTACTCTTGCAATCCCTATGGTTCACTTCATGGATGCAGCTGCAGAAAAAGGTGACTATAAGGCTATTGAAAGATGGCAGGTTGCTGCAATCTTAATGCAGGGTCTTCGTATTATGATCCCAGCAGTTATCCTTTGCTTCGTTCCAGCTAAGGTTGTAACAGGTGCATTAAATTCTATGCCAGCTTGGTTATCTGGTGGTATGGCTGTTGGCGGTGGTATGGTTGCCGCTGTAGGTTATGCAATGGTTATCAACATGATGGCTACAAAAGAAACTTGGCCATTCTTCGCTCTTGGTTTCGTTTTAGCTGCTATTTCAGAACTTACATTAATCGCATTAGGTGTTATTGGTGTTGTTCTTGCTTTAATCTATCTTGGATTAAAAGACAATGCTGGTAAAGGTAATGGTGGCGCTGGAGGATCTGGAGATCCACTTGGTGACATCTTAAACGACTATTAATCTGAAGGAGGACGAACATTATGGCAGATAAGATTACACTATCTAAAAAAGATAGAATGGACGTATGCTGGCGTCATCAGTTCCTTCAGGGTTCTTGGAACTATGAACGTATGCAGAATGGTGGTTGGTGTTATTCAATTATCCCAGCTATCAAGAAATTATATTCAAAAGAAGAAGATAGAGCCGCTGCATTAAAGCGTCATCTAGAATTCTATAATACACATCCTTATGTATCAGCTCCAGTTATGGGTGTTACATTAGCACTTGAAGAAGAACGTGCAAATGGTATGCCTGTAGATGACCAGACTGTACAGGGTGTTAAAGTTGGTATGATGGGACCTCTTGCTGGTGTTGGTGACCCAGTATTCTGGTTTACAGTAAGACCAATCTTAGGTGCATTAGGTGCTTCACTTGCATTATCAGGAAGCATTGTTGGACCATTATTATTCTTCGTAGTATGGAACTTAGTACGTATCGCATTCTTATGGTATACACAGGAATTCGGTTACAAAGTAGGTACTTCTATTGCTAAGGATATGTCAGGAGGACTTCTTGGTAAGGTTACTGAAGGTGCTTCTATCCTTGGTATGTTCATCATCGGTGCATTAGTACAGAGATGGGTATCTATCAGCTTTACTCCAGTAGTATCTCAGGTTACTCAGTCTAAAGGTGCTTATATCGAATGGGATAAGTTACCAAAGGGTGCTGCAGGTATCAAAGAAGCATTAAGTCAGTATAGCTCACTTGGTGCTAATGGATTAAACCAGGTTAAGGTTACTACTTTACAGCAGAACTTAGACCAGTTAGTACCTGGTTTAGCAGCATTATTACTTACATTATTATGCTGTTATTTATTAAAGAAAAAGGTATCTCCAATCGTTATCATCATCGCATTATTCGTTGTTGGTATCGTTGCAAGAGTTATCGGTATTATGTAATTACTAGAGGCAGTTTCACTGCCTCTTATCTTTAAGGAGGAAATAAAATGGCACAATCACAAAATACAAAAGTTGATTATTCAATTAAATCAACTTCACTTAATGGTTTAACTAACTATGGGGATGTCATGGTAGGGGACAAGGCCTTTGAGTTCTATAACGAAAAGAATAAAGAAGACTTTATTCAGATTCCATGGGAAGAAATTGATTATATCAGTGCTTCTGTATACTTTAATAAGAAAATTGCACGTTTCGCAATATTCACTAAAAACAATGGACATTTTACTTTCTCTACACGTGATAATGTGAAAACATTACAGGTGGTTGGAAATCATTTTCCAAAAGAAAAAATGTATCGTTCCCCTACGTTCTTTACCATTATTAAACGAGGATTAAGATACATTTTTGACTCCAATTATCGACATAAAGTAAATGGTCAGGCTTAATTGCCTGGCCAATTTTTTTGTATTCCATTAAGAATAAAGTCTGTTAGAAGACTAGATAATTCTTCTATAGAATAATCATAACTATTTGTAAACCAATTCATATATACAGATATAATACCAGGAATACACAAATCAACTGCTACTTTAAATCTTTTTTGATCTAGTGTTTCTGTTTCTTCAATACGCTGTTGTACATATTTTTTAAGAATATCTACAATTTTTACAATAAGAAAAGAACGGTTATTTGTCTTAAAAAGTAAACCATAGAATTCTAAATCATGATTTACTGTTTCTGTAAACTTAATAAAGATTTCAGTTAAGAAATCAGCCATATTAGTAAACTCGACTGTACCAATGTTTTTGATAAAAGCTGCGACTACTAGATTTTCTATTTCTTCCATGACATCATTGATATCTGAATAGTAATTATAAAATGTTTTACGGTTAATATTGGCTCTTTTCGCAACGTCTGTAATTGTGATTTGATTGATATCTTTTTCATTTAACAGCTCTACAAAAGCTTTATATATAGCATGTTTTGTTTTGATAACACGTTTATCTGTCTTTTGGTCCATTTTATTACCCACTTTCTAAACAATATGTATCTTTAGCAACATTTCTATTATGTTTTGACCATATATTGTTTCATTTATTTATATTATAATACAGGCAGATTGTAGGTTTCAACAAGAGGAGATATATAAATGTCATATATTATTCAGAAGAAGTTACGCTATTTAGAAACTGCAGGTCGCTTAAATGAAACTAAGAACTATATTCAACATGGTTCTATTTCTGTCTATACACATTGTGTCAATGTTGCTCGTATGAGTGTAAAGATAGCCAAATGGCTTCCAATACAGGTTAATATGGATGCTTTAATCATTGGAGCATTACTTCATGACTATTTCTTATATGACTGGCATGATGGAAAGGGTAGACATTTCCATGGCTTTACTCATCCAGGGTGTGCTAAAAGAAATGCAGAAATGGATTACACACTCTCACCACGAGTTAAAAATATTATAGCCAGACACATGTTTCCTTTAACTCCTGTTCCTCCTACATGCACTGAAGCATGGATAGTATGTATTGCAGATAAAATCTGTGCCATAGAAGAGACATTATTTAAAAGATGAGCTAGAATTTCTAGCTTTTTATTCTGATTTGAACACTAAAATAACGATATGAGTAATCATAAGTGATCTCTCCATAATACTTATTGACTATATTCATAATAGAACGCATTCCAAACCCATGACCACAATCTTCTTTAGTTGTATTGAAGTTTGGGTTATCTACAAGAGGATTATTGATACTGGTATTCTTAATATCAATAACGAAATCATTACTCTCTTTATAGATATCAAGAATAATCTTCTTAATAGACTTTGATGTACAATTCTCAATCGCATTATCTAATAAATTACCTAGTAATACATAGAAATCTATCTTATCCATAGGGGTATCATCATCAAATTGACTGGAAATAAATTCAATATTCTTACCTTTAATCTTAGATAATTGAGAAGCTAATATAAGATTCAAAGATGCATTACCCGTATCCACTGTTTGTGTTTCATTAATTCTATGTAATTGGTTATTAATATGATTATGGAGTGATTCATAATCTTTTTTTTCACAATCTTCCAGTAATGACAACAACATATGATTCATATCATGCTTGATCTTTCTGATTTCATTCATATGAGTAATGATATTTTCATAATTCTTCTTATTGAATTTCAGTTCCTCATTGTTTAATTTTACTAGATAATTCTCTTTCTCTATACTTAATATTCTATTAACCATCTGGTAGATCAACATTACAAGAATAGTAATCAATACAATTTCTATAGAACTTTCAAGGGGAAGAGAACCTTTTTTGAAAATAGTAATAAGATAGGACAGATAGATAAGTGTTAATACAGAATGGATACCAAGATAGAAGGCGGTATATTCTTTAATACGCATTAAATAACCCTTAAACAAATGCCTTGTAAGAAGCAAGAATATACATAAAAGAAGATCTGAACCATAGACTATATCATGAATAGGTAAAACCAGATCATATATGAAAATATTGATACCCCATG
Source organism: Catenibacterium sp. AM22-6LB (assembly GCF_003435615.1). Taxonomy (NCBI): domain Bacteria; kingdom Bacillati; phylum Bacillota; class Erysipelotrichia; order Erysipelotrichales; family Coprobacillaceae; genus Catenibacterium; species Catenibacterium sp. AM22-6LB. Next base: position 10,425 of record NZ_QTUM01000033.1, on the reverse strand, counting down.
TCATAATCACATAGGTAAGAACCTTAAGAAAGATAAAGTAAATTGATATAAATAGACATTCTAGAAGTCTGTCATGCTTAAACAGAATGAGGCATAAACCTAATATACATATACTAAGAAGTCCATTATGTATGAACATAGAAGAAATAATAGAAACAGATGATAATACTAGTACAGAACCAATAAACTTGATTAGATTCTCTTTAATGCTGATAGAATAGACATAATAGAAGAATGACAACAACATCAAGGATAATGTGATGAAACTTATATTATTTGTTTCTAACATTATTGATGCACCTCTTTCATATACTCTATTACAAGCTTTTTCTTTCTTCTACTTATTGGTATCTGGTAATGCTCATTTATATATAATGTTGTACCTTCTAGCTTAGTCACTTTTTTCATATTTGCGAGATAAGAACGTCCAACTCTTTTAAAATGATTAGAATCAAGCGTCTTTTCTACATCACCTAGCTGCATATTGACAGTAATAGAAGATGTATCAAAATGTATCTCTGTTTGATGATTGAAACTTTCACAATAAAGAATAGACTCTTTTCTTAATATATAGGCATTTCCGTTAATATAAAATGTCACATTAGGATGTAGATGAGACAATTGATAGTTGATTTCTTCTAATACATCAGGCATTTCTATATCCAGATTCTCCTTTCTAATAAAGTCAAAAGGATGTATATTACATGCTTTATAAACCAGTTCATTATGACTGGTAATAAAGATAATTAACGCATTTTGATGTCTTTTTTTATACTCTTTCGCAAGTTCTAATCCAGAAACATGAGGCATATCGATATCAAGAAATAAGACATTAAAATCTCTATCTATAGGAAACTGTAAAGCATTCATATATGTATTAAGCTTTATATCTGTAGATGAGAAGAAATCACTTATATGATGACAAACATGTTTTAAGTCATTTTCTTCATCATCTACAATCGCAATTTTGTATACCATAGCTATCATCCCCTTATCATTGACGCTTTTAAATAGACCATTAACGATCACACAATTGAATATATATTATGTATTATTTAAAATGAAATAAACAAAAGAACTATTAAATATATTCTAACATATTATGGAGACTAATTATGAAACAATTCTTCTACTTATTTAAATCCAAAAAGAAACTTCTTTTATTTTCTATTTATTTCATTGTAGTTATTACAGGAATATTTATCAGTTATAAAGGGGCTTTTAGTTCTATTCCTAAAAAAGAAATGATACTCATGAAATCAAAGGATCCTGAAATGGGTTTAGATTTCTTCTATTACTTACAGGATTCAGGACTTACACTTATATTATATGTCCTCACTACTCTCATTGTACCTAATATCATTAGTGCTGATTTCTTACTGTATGAGCATAATAAATTCAATCATTTTATGATAACACGTATGTCTTCTTCTCTTTATCATAAAAAAGAAAGACATTTCAATTTCCTTGCGACATTCATTCTTATTCTTATGACTCATCTACTTACAATACTAATCATTCATCTTTTCTTTTTTAAGATATCCTTTTCTATTAATCCAATCTATATGGATGCAACTAGACAGACTAATCTATTATCTAGTTCATTATTTCTTAATCTTATTGTATATATAATTCTTTCATCAATTGGTTATGCAATCTTTTCTCATTTCTTGTTCTCATTACAGTACTTTATAAAGAATGTTTACCTCTATCGAACACTTGGATTACTTGTATCTCTTATTCTTTATATTGGTGCATCAGTTTTATCTCATACATTCTATAATACATCAGGAAGTTTGCTTGCTACATTGGCTTATTTCCTTAATATCATAAATATTCTTACTCCAAGCATTATTAAAAGTCCTGTTTTAAATAACAATCCTTATCTCTTCTGTATTGGTACGGCATTACTCTATTATCTTTTGTCATCTATTCTTTTTGGAATGAGGGATTATCATGACTCCACTACTTAAACTTATTAAGAAACAGGACACTATTTCACTTATTATTTTGATTCTTCTTATTCCTGTAGTCACAAGATTAAGTAAAAGAGTAAACTTCATCTATATTCTTCTTACAAGTAACTATATCACCTTGATTTTGAATATTACTTATCTAGTGATTATGTATAAGAAGGTGATGATCATCAATGGGATTAATCATACTTTGATTACACGTTTGGGATATAAGAATACACAACAAACCACTTATTCTTTTATGATTATTATCACACTATCCTTCTTGATTATTCTCTATGGCTTTTTATTTCTTATATATGGTATTTCTCATATGAATATCAAGCTTCTATTGATGTTAGTTATTTACACATTTCTTTATCTGTTTGAGATATCCATTATTTACTTACAGTTCAATAGAAAATCAAATATTCTCTATATCGCTTTACCTATCATTATTAATCTTGCTTATCATTACATGTTCTTCTAGGAGGAAATAAAGATGTTGAAAGTCAATCATATTAAAAAGAGCTTTAAACAAAACACTGTATTAGAAGATATCAATCTAGAAATAAATAAAGGAGAATGTCTCTATATACATGGAAAGAATGGATGTGGTAAATCTACACTCTTTAAGATCATCTGCGATATTATTCAAACTGATTCAGGCACTATTGAAAAGAAGCCTGATACATATATTGGTGCACTTATAGAAAATCCAGGATTTATTGAAAATGAATCTTTAAGATTCAATCTTGAGTTTCTTGCTTCAATCAATCATCACTATAATGAAGAAAGAATAAGAGAACTATGTCATATGTACTCATTAGATTATGATAGTTCTTCCACACTTAAGAATTATTCTGTAGGTATGAGACAAAAAGCAGGTATTATCCAAGCAGTTATGGAAAATCAGAATCTTATTTTCTTTGATGAACCAACTAGAGGGTTGGATGAAGAGAGCATTATCGTATTTGAGAATATGGTGAATACATTAGTGAAAATGGGTAAAAGTGTAGTGATTGCATCACATGACCGCTTAGCACGTGTAAACTATACTCATATCTATTTACTAGAAGAGGGGAAGCTTCAATGTGAAGACTATTAAGAACTATGTTTCTCTCTTCATTCTATTTCTTATTTGTAAAGAAGTATTTCATATCAACTTTAATGATTATGCAGATATCAAATACTTCTTTCCTCAAAGAACTATTTATATTGTTTTTTCACTTCTAGTTAACTATTTTTATTTAAAAATAGTGTTTGATTGTATCTTCCAGTATATTGAAATAGATATATTTTCAATTATCAGAATGGGAAGAAAGAAGTATCATACATTGATGCTTGAAAGAATTGTAAATACACTTGTTGTATTTGTTTTCTTTTCTATTCTCACTGATTTCTTCTTCTATGATATTTGTATCTTAGGACTTATAGGGGCAGTCTTCATTGAAATAGTTGTAGGACTATGTATGTCTTTATTCTATAAAAGATTAGGTTCTCATACGTTCATGATTACATTTATACTTATCGTTTTTACTAAATATCTTATTACTTTGGCTTCAGGAATTATGTCTTGAAGCCTTTTGTGTTATGATAGTTTCTAGGAGGTGTTCTATGAAACTCATATTCTGTGATATGGATGGTTCATTACTGAATCACTATAAAAAAATCTCACCACGAACACTAGAAACACTCATTAAACTACAAGAGAAGGGAATAGGTGTTATTCTCTCTAGTGGTAGACATATTAATAGTCTAAAGAAGTATGGTAATATACTTCATTTTGAAAAATATCCAATGAGTGGCTATTCCTGCAACAATGGCCAAAACTATCATGATCATTTAGGTAATAAGATATTTGAACATGAACGTTTAAACTATGACGATTATCTAAAAGTAAGAAAATATGCGAAAGATCATCACTATGGCTTTATCGTATATATAAACAATAAAAGAATCATGTTTCACTATAACGAATCATTACTTGTTCGATTACTACATTTGCATATTCCAATACACGTTGATACAATCTTTGATAAGTTTGTGTATTTTGGACGTCCTTCTTTTGACACGCAGGGACTGGATTATACATGTTCTTTAGTTGATCCTTATTGGCTTGAAATAGGACCAAAAGGTGTTGATAAAGGAACGATGTTAGAAAGAATTGCGGAGTATCACCATATAGATTTAAAGGATACAATTGCTTTTGGAAATGGTGAAAATGATCTTCCTATGCTTATAAAAGCAGGAATAGGTGTCGCAATGGGAAATGCACTTGAACATGTAAAAGAATTATCTGATGCAGTATGTGATGATTGTGATCATGATGGAATAGGTAAATATCTGGAGGACTTACTATTATGATGAATATGACAAGTTATTATGATTTTTCAGGACAGAAGTTTGGTTATCCTCTCTCTTTAAGTATCAACAGCTTTGATCGTCATATCTTTTCTAGACAAAATAGTTTAGAACTCTCTTATGTCTTGCAGGGAGAATATCAGATAGTGACAGAGAAGCTTACTTCTAAACTATCTAAAGGTGAACTTGTGATGATTGCCCCTGGAGATATACATTTAATCTCTCATAAGAAAGATGGAGTGATTCTTACAATACATATAGATTTTGATCGTATGACTTCCGCTTTGAGTGGGAATAGTAATGAGGCTTTTTCTACAATGATTGTCACAAATCAGGCCTATGATCAATTAAAAAATAAGATATCAGGAATCCTCAAACTTATTAGACAGGAAAACTATAACCTTTATACTTTGAATGCCTATATGATGGATATCCTCTCTATTGCTTCTCAGGTCTCATTCTCTATGTCTTCTTTACCTTTACAGGATGAAGCCCATAAGAACTATATGCAGGCTATTTTATATATAGATTCACATTATAATGAAAATCTTACTTTAGGTGATGTGGCAGATACACTTTCATTTAGTTTAAGTTATACGTCTAAACTCTTTAAGAAGTTTACTGGTATTACTTTTATTAAATATTTAAACAGTGTACGTATTCGTGCTTCTCTAGAAGATCTATTAGAAGGCATCAAGAATATATCAGAGATATCAGATGAATGTGGTATGCCTAATTCTAAGGCTTATACAGAAGCATTTAAAGAAATCTATGGTATATCACCTAGCAATTATAGAAAACGTTTTAAGAAGAATTTTGCGCCTACTGTAGAAAAAGAAATGAAACTTCATGACTTTGATAGTATACTAGAAGACTTTATTAATGAAGAAGAAACAATCTATGAAGATGAAAAGTGTAAGATTACTTTAAATGCAGAACATATTAAACTAGAAACAAAAGAAGAGATTAAAATATCAAATAAAGGTAAGCGTATACAAATTGTTTTATAACAGTCATATATTGTCTTCTCTTAACACTAAGAAGGCAAAATATGACTGTTTTTATATATAAGCATGATTTTTTATTCACAAGAGGAGTGATATAATGTGGACGAAAGAGAGGAAAATACAAATGAAGGAATTTTCACATTTATTTTCGCCTATTAAAATCGGTGAAACAGTCGTAAAAAACAGAGTTTTTATGCCTCCTATCAGTACAAACTTAGCTGATAAGGGTTATGTCACTGATGCACTTGTTGCACATTATGCAGCGCGTGCAAAAGGTGGTGTTGGTTTAATCGTTACTGAAGTTACTACAGTAGAACCAACATATATTTATTTACCAGGAGATATGTCTATTCATGATGATAGCTTTATTCCTGGATGGAAAAAATTAACTGAAGCTGTACATCAGTATGATTGTAAGATCTTACCACAGTTATTCCACCCAGCTTATATGGCTTTCCCAATTCCTGGTACACCAAGACTAATCGCACCAAGTAATGTAGGACCATATTATGCAAAAGAAGCACCACGTTCAGTCACTAAAGAAGAATTAAAGGTTATTATTAAACAGTTTGGTGAAGCAGCTTTAAGAGTAAAGACTGCAGGAGCTGATGGTGTTGAAATCCATGCAGCTCATGCGCATGGTTTATTAGGTGGTTTCTTATCTCCTTTATATAATAAGAGAACAGATGAATACGGAGGAGATATTTCTTGTAGATTAAGACTTACTTTAGAAGTTATTGAAGAAGTACGTAAAATGTGTGGTAAGGACTTTATTATTGATGTACGTATTTCTGGTGATGAATATACTGATGGTGGTTTAAACATCAATGATATGATCTATGTTTCTAAGACATTAGAAAAAGCAGGTGTTGATATGCTTCATGTCTCTGGTGGTACAACTATTGCGAGAGGAAGTTCTATTCCAGCACCAGGTACTAAGATGGGTTCACATGCATTATTAAGTGAAGAAATCAAAAAGCATGTATCTATTCCAGTGGCAACAGTAGGACGTATTACTGAACCTTGGATTGCGGATGAACTTATTGCGAATGATAAAGCAGATATCTGTATGATGGGTCGTGCTAACTTATGTGATGCAGAATTTGTAAATAAGGCAATGAATGGTCATGTTGAGGATATTAGACCATGTATTGGATGCTTACGCTGTTTAACAGGCATCATGTTTGGTAAACGTGTATCTTGTACAATCAATCCATCATTAGAAATTGAAAATGAAGATACAATTAAAGAAGCAGAAGAAGAGAAGAATATTCTTGTCATTGGTAGTGGACCAGCTGGTATGGAAGCTGCATTTGTAGCTCATAAGAGAGGTCATCATGTTGTATTATGTGAAAAGGATGATAAGTTAGGTGGGGAAATGAACTTAGCTGCAGTTCCTATCGCAAAACAGGATCTAACACTCGTTATCAAGTATATGGCTCATAAACTTGAAGGTGTGGATGTAAGATTAAATACAGAAGTGACATTAGAGATGTTAAAGAATGAGTTTAAGGATTATGAAGTCATTGCAGGTACAGGTGCATCTCCAATCGTTATTAATCCATTTACACAGTTTAAATCATGGATGACAGCTGATGATGTACTTGCTGGTAGAGCGTTCCCAGGTCGTAAGATCGTTATTATTGGTGGTGGATCAGTAGGATGTGAAACAGCTGATTACTTAGCACCATTAATCAATGACTTATTCCCTAGAAATAGAGATGTCACAGTACTTGAAATGGCCAATGGTGTTATGATGAATGAATCTGGACCAGGCAGAAGCTTACTTGTAAGAAGAATGATGCAGAAGGGTATCAAGATCATTACAAGTGCTAAGGTAGAATCAGTGACTGAAACTGAAATCAACTATACACTTGACGGTGTGACTCATACTATTAAGGATGCAGATACTTTAATTTTTGCAGCTGGTTATAAGAAGAACCCAGCAGTAGAAGAAATGTTGGAAGAAAGCGGTCTTAACTACCATATGATTGGTGATGCCCATGAAATTGGAAATATCAAGACAGCTATTACAGAAGCATACAATCTAACAAAAGATCTATAAGACAAAGACCCTCTCGTTTGAGAGGGTTTTTATTATTTGTGATATACAAATGTTTTAATGATTGATTGTAGTTCCTGTTTAGATTCCTTCTTATCCCCATTAAGCCATCCCATCATAATATAGTGGAGTGGTGTTAAGAAAGAAATCAAGAAATACTTGAAGTACTTCTGAATAAATGGATTGTCAAATTCACGAAGAGAGACTTCTTCTAGAAAACGCTGCTTCTCCTGTGATAAAAAATCCTGGTAATACCACTTCTCTAATGTAATGAATATGGTTGCATGCGCTTCATAGACATCAATTACTTTCATAATAAAATCATCAGACTCTATATAGTCTTTGTCTTCTATTCTATCTAGATAAGTATATTTAAATAGATTAAAATAGATTTCCTTTAAAACCTCATCCTTAGAACGATAATGGAGATAAAAGGACTGTCTTGATAAATCAGCATTATGACATATCTTTCCTATTGTCAGATTTTCATAATCACTCTCCTTTAGTAACTCCAAAGTACTTTCATAAAGTCTTTTCTTCGCTTCTTTTTTCATAGTGTGATCCGCCTTTAATTCAATTTTACCTTATTTCAAGGCAATAAAAAAGCATCAACTCTTTTGGAGTTGAAACTTTTCGCTTTATATGTCATATTTTACATTTATTTGTTTTGAAAAGCTCTGTTATCTATCTCTATCACATTCCAAAACAAAGCATATCCATCTTTACCGCCACTATTAGCCCAGGCACTTTCCTTGTGTATCTCGCCACGAGGACTCCAGTCATACTTATCTTCCTCACATGATTCAATGTCAATATTCAATGAATCAAATGTCTTAGATGCACTCTCGTACAATGCCTTCACTGCTTCAACGCGCGTTTGAAATAATCCTTCTACTTCAATGTTTTCTCCGTTTTCCATGTCACCATAAATGACTGCATACATAGTAACACCTTCTTTCTTCTTCTATTATAGTCTCATTACTTACGACTGTTAAATAATAAGAAAAATAATTTCTTCTAAACATAATATTACTGTACTTATATACACAAAATTATGCTAGAATGCATGTATATCATAACTAGGAGAATAATATGAAAATAACAGATTTGATGAGTAAAGAAGCCATCAAGATTCATGGACATGCCTCTAGCAAGATGGATGCAATTGAACAAATGGTATCTTTAATGTATAGACAGGGCAATGTCTCTGATAAAGAAGTATATAAAGAAGCAGTTATAAAAAGAGAAAATCTTTCTACTACAGGGATGGTAGATGGTGTTGCGATTCCTCATGCAAGAACAAATGCGATTACTCAAGCAGGTATTGCGGCAATGACATTACCTGAAGGTGTTGATTATGAGTCTATGGATGGGCAACCTACTACTCTTATTTTCTTAATAGCTGCACCGGATAATGGAGATAATGTACATTTACAGGTATTAAGTGAGTTATCTACATTACTTATGGATCATGATTTCTGTGAAGATTTAAAGAATGCGGGAACACCTGAAGAATTCTTATCTATTATTGATTTAGCACAAAGTGCTAAACATGAAGCAGAAACAGTAGAACATCCAGAAGTCTTAGCAGTCACTGCCTGCCCTACAGGAATAGCCCATACTTATATGGCTGCAGAAGCATTAGAAAAGAAAGCTAAAGAAATGGGTGTATCTATTAAAGTAGAAACACAGGGTTCAATAGGAGTTAAGAATGAACTCACGCAAGAAGATATAGAAAACGCTAAGGGTGTTATTATTGCAGCTGATAAGAATATTTCTTTAAACCGTTTTAATGGTTTGCCACTTTATAGCTGTCCTGTGGCAAGAGGGATTGATGAACCAGGACAATTAATTAGAATTATTCTAGATGGAAAAGCACCTGTTTATAAGGGTGAAAAAATAAAGGTAGACAATAACCAGGAAAAGGGATGGCATATTCCTTATAAGCATTTAATGAATGGTTTCTCTCATGCTTTACCTATTCTAGTGGCAGCAGGATTTATTAGTGTACTTACATATAGTTTTACATTTAATAATACACAATACTTTGATATATTGAATGTACTTGGAAATATCCTTCATTTATTTGTCTTGCCTGTATTTTCAGGCTATATTGCGATGAGTATTGCGGATCGCCCAGCCTTAGGACCAGGACTTGTATGTGGTTATATTGCCTATAGTGGCTATTCACTGAAATGGACCTATAACCCATATGACGCTCTAGCAAACTCATCAGGCTTCTTAGGAGCTATAGTAGGAGGTTTTCTTGCTGGATACTTAGTACTTGCAGTAAAAAGATTGTTTAAGAATGTTCCTGATATGTTTGATGGTATTAAACCAGTTTTACTTTATCCAGTATTAGGAGTACTTGCATCTGGTATAGCAATGACAGTACTTAATACATATTTAGTTAAGGGTCACGCATTCATTATCAATCGTCTCTATGATTTACCACTTATTTCAGTCGTTATTATTGGTGCATCACTTGGTGCGATGATGTCTATTGATATGGGTGGACCTATTAATAAGTTTGCTTATCTATTTGCGAATGCTTTAGTCTTTACTGAAGCTTCTAATTCAGATGTGATCATGGCTGCAGTTATGGGTGCTGGTATGATTCCACCTCTAGCAATTGGTTTCTCTACACTTATATTTAAGGAAAGATGGACTAAAGAAGAAAGAGATACTACTTTAAAGAATATTATTATGGGCTTATCATTTGTATCAGAAGGGGCCATTCCTTTTATGAAGAAGGATCAAAAGCACATCCTACCTGCATGTATCTTAGGTTCATTCATTACAGGCGCATTATCTGCATACTATAAATGTGGTATAAAGGTACCTCATGGTGGTATCTGGGTTATCTATCTCATGACTAATCCATTTAAGTATGTCATAGCACTTCTAGCTGGTACAATTGTAGCAGGTCTTATTATTACATTTACACACAAGTCTGAGAATTAACTCAGGCTTTTTTGATGCATAAAAAAATTGGATAATAGAAATCAAGTAAAAATTCAAAAAAATAATCAGTAAT